>CAWUJC010000442.1:0-3273 GCA_963922355.1 uncultured bacterium
CACATCTACTCGTGGAAGACGTTGCTCTACTGCGAAAAAGAGCCAGAAGCGATTAAGGAATGCATCCGCATCAACCGCGACGTCAGCATGACGCTTTACCGTGATCATCACTTCGCCGTGGAAGAAGACAACGCCAGCTCGCCGGTTTCAATCAAGATGTCCGAGCTGGCGGCGGCGACCACGACAGAGCCGCTTCCGGTTCCCAGTCCCCCATCCGCTAAGCCTGCTCCTGCGGAAGTCGTCGCGGGGTAGGGGGCGGTTAAGCTAATGGTGAAAGCAGCCTTTAGTCCCGACTCTTAGCAGTCTTGACGTCTATTTTGGCTATTGCCGTTTGGAAAGTGTCAAATATACAGCTGTTTTGGAGTGTAGGCTTAATCTAATCCTATTTGCGTTGGATAATGGATTGATAGAAACAAAACTAGCGCACATGGATACAGGATAAGGTATGTACAAAAATACGATTATTTTTCTCAACGGTACTTCGAGTTCGGGTAAAACTACTATTGCCAAGGCATTTCAGGAAGTGATGGAGGAGCCGGTCCTCTACGTTTCCAATGATAAGTTCATCTTCATGCTTTCCGAAACAACTCTGAATGACGATGACGTACGCCCGAGAGTCTTACCTCCTTTATTGAGCGCATTTCATCAAAGCCTTCCATTATTAGGTAGATGTGGTTTGCCCATGATTGTCGACCACGTGATCGAATGCCGAGAGTGGTTGGATGAAATCAATAGCAATTTAAATGAATTTTCGGTTCTCTTCGTCAAAGTGGAGTGCCACTTGGAAGAATTAGTGCGACGAGAAAGAGAGCGAGGCGATAGAAAGATTGGCTTGGCAAAGTGGCAACTAGAGAGAGTTCATCGTTATTGTCATTATGATTATGTACTCAACTCGCATGAGGAAAGCCCGATATCTAATGCGATGAAACTCAAGAATCTGTACGACTCGCAGAATAAGGCCGAAGCCTTTTGATCTTCTCACCTAGACTAGGAGAGTTTTGCCTTAGTTGGATAAGGCTGTGGGGTGCCTCAACGATTCTCTTGTAGTAGCGTCGGCGGTGGCTAGCGCTCGTGCTGGGCGCGGCCACCTTCCATGAACCAGCTGACCAGGAACACGCCGCAGAAAATCAAAATCAGCGGTCCCAGGTAGGCGTAGAAGAACCCGCCGATAATACCGAGCGATCCGTCTTCCACATCTGGCGCGGCAAAGCCTTGGCCTCGATGAAGTCGGACGAAGATACCCGCGCTACCGGCCCGCTTTAAGAGTTCCGTCACGACGGGGGGAAAGCCCAAAGCTTCGACGCTCTTCACCTTGGCCGGGGGCGAGTCAGACTTGGGCGTGATGACCAAAAGGGCGCCGGGCCGGGTCAGCCTGACTTGCTTGAGGGTGTGCTCTGCCTGAGCGGCGGTGCCCAGGAGCTTACCGTTCCAATAATAGCGGTTAGTGTCTTCCGGCTGAAAGGGGACAAAGCCGTATTCTTCTTCTGGAGAACGATCCGGGGGAGCTTCGTCTTCGAAGGTCGCTACCTTAGGCTCTTTGGCTTCCGCTTCGGCCTCCTTGCGTCGGAGATCGGCCTTGCTTTGCCGGCGGAAATTTTCGGCTTCGATTTCCTTTTTCAGCTCGTCTTCCGTGGCTGGGCGCCAGGTAATGGTGTCCACGCGAAGGGGGACTCCATCCAGGCTGAAGTAGTGCTTGAGACCAATTTTATCCCAGTGGTAAATCAGCCCCGCCTGCGCGCCCAGGTTGGTGTGCTTGGCGTCCGTCAGGTTCACCATAATTTCGGCACCCGGCGGAAAGTCCATCGCCCGCAACTCAGCCTCCGTGGTTGAGCGACCATTCAGCTCCACGTTGCTGCCGTCGTAGCTAATGACGTTGAGGCCAGCCTGCGGCTCAGCTGGACGAATAAAATAAAGGATGATGGCGATGGCCAGAACCAGACCCAGCGCCAAACGAAGGTAAGTCACGCTCTAAGCATCTCGAACCTGGGCGCAAAAGTCAACGCGGCGAACCGCTGGTGGTAGCTTCCCCATTATCTTAGCCCCTCAAAGGCAAAGGTACCTTTAGATCTGGAAATCTTAGGTGGTGGGTTGGACGGACTGGGCGCGCAGATCCGCGATGATCGCCGGAATCGCTTCCAATACGGTGTCGACTTCCTCTTCCGTATTGAAATGGCTGAGCGAGAAGCGGACGCAGCTTCTGGCCTGCTCGGGTTTGAGGCCCATGGCCGTCAGCACGTGGGAGGGTTCCAGCGAGCCGGTCGTGCAAGCCGAGCCGGCAGAAGCACAAATACCGCGTTGATCGAGCGCGAGCAGAATGGCTTCCGCCTCCACGCCGTCAAAGCGCAGGTTGCTCGTATTGGGTAGGCGGTGTTCGGCATCGCCATTCACCGCCGTGCCGGGAATTGTCTCCAGCAAGGTGGACTCAAACTTGTCCCGGAGCGCGCGGACTCGGGTCTGCTCATCGACGAGGTTCTCTGCCGCCAGCTCAGCTGCCCGGCCCAAGCCCACGATCGAGGCCACGTTTTCCGTGCCGCCACGTTTGCCGTTCTCCTGGCCTCCGCCCATCACGTAAGGGCGCAACTTGGTGCCGCGTCGGGCATAGAGCACGCCCACGCCCTTCGGCGCATGGAGCTTGTGGCCGGAGAGGGAAAGGAAATCGATGGGCGACTCGCTCAGGTCGAGCGGGATCTTACCCGGCGTCTGCACCGCGTCGGTGTGGAAGAGGATTTTCTTCTCCGCACACATCTGAGCGATTTTCTCGACCGGAAAGAGCGTACCCGTCTCGTTGTTCGCCCACATGATGGAGACGACGCCGGTGTCCTCGCGCAGGCTGGCAGCCACCTCGTCCAGATTGATTCGGCCTTGGCCATCAACGCGCAGCCAGGTGACACCGTAGCCGTTATCTTCCAGCCACTCGCCCAGCTTCATGTTGGCGGAATGCTCCACCTCGGTCAGCACGGCGTGCTTTTTGCCCGAGACGCGCAACGCTGACATGATCGCCAGGTTGTCCGATTCCGTACCGCAGCTGGTGAAGTAAATCTGTCGCGGTTGGACGTTCAGCAGCGCCGCGACTTGCTCGCGCGCGGTTTTGACCGCCTCGCCCACTTGCTTGCCGAAGCGATAGGCGCTGGAGGGGTTGCCGTAATGCTCGGTTAGGTACGGCACCATGGCTTCGAAGACCTCCGGCGCGATCCGGGTCGTAGCGTTGTTGTCCAGGTAGATGAGGGGGGAGTTGGTATCCAACTTGCAGTAGGGGGAGGGCAAAGCTGGCTA
>CAWUJC010000443.1:0-3262 GCA_963922355.1 uncultured bacterium
GGACGACCTTCTTTATCGTGGGTCATCCACTTAAGTCGCGAAAGAAAGCCACCCACACTACCTTGGTTTTTGAACTGCCGCACCAGCCTGGGTCCTTGGTGGGCGTGCTGCAAACTCTCGCTCGGCAAAAACTCAATCTCACCAAGATTGAATCGCGCCCCATTCCAGGGCGCTTCAGCGAATACCGCTTTATGGTCGAAGTGGAAGGCGTGCCAGAAGATCTTCTTTTTCAACGAGCGCTTACCAGGCTGAAGAAAAAGACAACTTTCTGCTCGGTGCTAGGAAGCTACCCGGTAGCTAAGGTGCAGTCCTAAGCGGACTTCGTAGGCGTTTTGGGGGAGGGCGCCACAAGCAACCAAGCCCAACCCAAAATCATGAAGACGCCACCAATCGGGGTAATGGCACCGAGCCAGCCCACGTTGGTCAAGGCCAGGAGATAGAGACTCCCACAGAAGATGAAAACACCAGCAATCCAGCACAAGACTGGCCAAAATCGATTCGTTGCGTTTGCAGTTAAAGCCAGAATAGCGACGGCGTGGACAAGTTGATAAAAGACCGCGGTTTGCCAATTATCCAAGCGTCCATTTTCCACCACAAGGTCGTGCAGCGCCCCGTGGGCTCCCATGGCTCCCAGGATTACGCCGGTTAAACCGAGAAATGCTCCGATGCGAAACAACATTAGAAAAACGATAATTGAGTCTCAGACTAATTAGAATTCAATGTTTTTTGAACAGCCTGAAACCACCTAAGACGTAGACTTTCCATTCCAGGGAAATCAAGCCGCTTGTCAAGCGTCCATAAACTTGATAATCTCGATCACCTATGACTGATTCACGTCTTGCCCGCCAAACCGCCGAACGCTTAATCGGCTCCCGCGCCCAGTTGTTAAAGTTTCAAAGCCTGATGGGTTTTGATGGATTCGTCGATCAGATCTTCCAAGTGGTGGATCAGCGCCAGTCCCCCACCAAGTATACGCCCTTCAATAGCATGAAGAATTTCTCGAAGCGCATTACTGCTGCTTCTGGAAAGAGCGCCAATTTCGAGATCGTTTCACAGACCACTAAATTTGGCGGCAACGGCCCGATTATGGCTTTTGCGCTAAGCACCCTCGGCGCCCCGGTGCACTACGTGGGCATGCTCGGGTATCCGGAAATTCACCCGGTCTTCTCAGAGTTCGCCAAACGCTGCAAAGTTCGCTCCATTTCCGAGCCGGCTTTGACCAACGCCTTTGAATTCTCCGACGGCAAGCTCATGTTTGGCCAGCACTCCACGGTGAATGACGTTTCTTGGGAAACGATCAAGAAGCGCCTGGGCGATACCACGTTCCGTAAGCTGTGGAATCAGTCGCACTTCATCGGCATGGTCAATTGGACGATGCTCCCGCACCTTTCTGCCATTTGGAAGCGCCTCCTGAGCGATTACATGCCGAAGAAGAAGGGCCCGCGGAAGCTCATGTTCTTTGATTTGGCTGATCCGGCCAAGCGCTTGGATGCCGACTTACACGCCGCGTTGCGGATCATTGGTGAGTTCCAGGAATACAATGATGTCATCCTTGGTTTGAACGAAAGCGAGAGCAAGCACGTGGCTAAGGTTCTTCGCTTGAAGAAGACCCCGAACACGCCGAAGGGCAACGCCGCTTTGGCTGCGGCCATTCGTGAGAAGCTTGACCTCCACACCGTGGTCATCCACCCGGTGAAGTACGCTTCTGGCGCGGATGAGACGGGCGAATTCCACGTCGAAGGGCCGTACACCGCCAAACCGAAGATCAGCACTGGCGCGGGCGATCACTTCAACGCTGGTTTTGTCATTGGCCGCTTGCTTGGTCTGGGCATGCCGCACGCCTTGCAACTGGCTACTGCGGCTTCCGGCTTCTACGTGCGTCACGCCAACAGCCCGAACCGCGAGCAACTCGTCCGCTTCCTGCAGACGCTGTAAGCGCTCCGCGTCACTGCTTCAGAAAACCGCTGGTCAACCGATCGGCGGTTTTTTGTTGGGCAAGAAAGATAGGCGAGGAGGCTATTTGCTCCGGATTCCTGGAGCATCTACTGGGCGCTCCGTTTCGTGGCTAAAGGTTGCGGACTGGCACCCCATGCTCAGCAAGGTAGTCCTTCACTTGCGGAATGGTAAAGGTGCCGAAGTGGAAAACACTAGCGGCCAGAACGGCATCGGCTTTGCCTGCGTCGAGGACGTCGACGAAGTGCTGCAGTTCGCCCGCGCCGCCCGAGGCCACCAAAGGAACCGGAACGGCCTCGCTGATACGTTGGTTGATTGCTAGATCGTAACCCGTCTTCATCCCGTCGGCGTCGATGGAATTCAGCACCACTTCACCGGCGCCGAGTTCCACTCCTTTGACCGCCCACTCGATGGCGTCCATCCCCGTTTCTTTGCGTCCTCCGTGGGTGAAGACCTCCCAGCGATCTTCGGCTACTTTTTTGGCGTCGATGGAAAGGACGACGCATTGGGAGCCGAAGGTCTCCGCCCCGGCTCGAATAAGGTCTGGGTCTTTAATCGCAGCGGAATTGACACTTACCTTGTCTGCGCCGGCATGGAGCATCTCCCGCATGTCTTCCGCCGTGCGAACCCCGCCACCGACCGTCAGGGGCATGAAGCAGACATCCGCTGTGCGGCGGATGACCTCCAGCATGTTCCGGCGTCCTTCTGCGCTCGCGGTGATATCGAAGAAGACCATCTCGTCAGCCCCTTGCTCGTTGTAGCGCTGGGCCATGGCCACGGGATCACCCACATTCCGTAGGCCGTTCTCCTCAAAGCGGCCAAATTGTTGACCGCGCGTGACTTGGCCGTTGTGGACGTCGAGACAGGGAATGATCCGGCGAGCTAACATGAGAAGGGGATTAATAGCGGGTTCATTTGACGGGCGCAACCTGATTGCGAGGCTTGGCATCCGGGAGATTTTTGCTTTGATGGTGACCTCATGCCCACCGTCGTGATGTTTATTGCTTGGAGGACCGCCCACCCGGCGGAGGCGCAGCGAAGTTGAACGAGGTCCTGAATTTGTTCCGTTTAGCCGGGCGCGAGACCAGTAGCGCCCTGCGTAAGCTCATCCGTGAGACCACGCTGCGACCGTGGACGCTCCAGGACCACCTCAAAACCTATAAGCTCTCCAAGCTGGGACCGGATGCCCGCGCGGGGTTGAATGTCGCGCTTCTGGGCTTTCCCCAGGGGATGGCGTATGCCCTGATTGCCGAAATCCCCGTCGTGCACGGAATTTTCTGTTCCGTAGTGGCGCCCATCATTGCGGGCT
>CAWUJC010000444.1:0-3262 GCA_963922355.1 uncultured bacterium
CGGCTCGCACGTGAAAGTGGAGGCGATTGGCGGCATGACCGGCTTCGTCAGCGCGACCGCCGTCGGCCCCGTCAACGAAGGCCGCCAAAGCTGGACTGGCAACTAGGTCTTGTCTCTTGCTAAATCTGGCAAAAGCTATCGCTGGGATGCCTAGACAAGACCATTACTTCTTTCTGCTGGTCCATGATCGGGAATGTGACGAGCCTGAGTGTGCTGGTTTTTTCCAAGGCTTTTATGCCAAGGCGCTCAATCTCGGAGAAGCCATTAAAGATGTCCTGAGTACCGCGAAGGATACTGGTTTGCATTGCCCTTGGGTGGTCGCAGCAGATCTTTCGACGCAAGAAGCCGTTGCGGAAAACACAGACTTCACGCCTAACCAAACAGTCTGGCCCATGGGAGGCCGCGCCTATTATGGCAATGATCCAAACGAAACCTCGTTCTCAATCCCTCTGGGAGTTGTTCCAAGTTATGATCAAAATGGAATCGAGGGAGGTGAGGATCCAGATGATATCCAAGCCGGCTTCATTCGCGAAGTAGATGGTGACAGCATTATTCTCTCCGCCAACGTCGATGAAGCTGATCTTTGGCCTCATTACGAAACACTGCTGCGTCTGCATGATAAGTATCGAGTCCTCTGGTACAACTTTGAGGCTGACTGGGAAGATGCGGGTCCTCTCTTCCTCACCAACGCAACACTCAACACCCCAGCTAAGATAGTTCACCATCTTGGCTCTCATCGGGATGATAGCTTAACGAACGGATTTGTGGGGCTGACGGCCTACCTGGCGGAGGGCGACACGAACGTCAACATCTCCTCGCATAAGAAAATTGAGGTTCATACGACGTCCAAAAAAATAGCTGATTTTTTTGCTCAAGAGCTTTCCGCATTGGGCTATCAACAATTTGAGCACTTGGTCTCGGTCGACCACATGATGCTTCATCGGCATTACCGCCTTCCCGGCAGCCGCTCAAGGGAGGAATTGATCACGCACCTCAAAGCTGAGGGCTTTCAGGAGTGGGAGCGGTAAACTCCGCTGGGCGCTGCTCCGCGCTTACTTCTCCAGCACCACGCGGAAGCCGGTAAACTTATCGCGGAATTTTTCGCCGCCACCGAAAGCACGGGAACGATCCGGGAAGTTGGATTCAGCGCTGAGCCAATTGCCGCCGCGGATGGTGCGGTGGGCTTCGGAACCCTGCCAAGGTGTGCGGGTCCACTCGTTGACGTTGCCGATCATGTCGTAGATCCCCAGCTCATTCGGCTGGGAGGCACCGACGTCGCCCGGACCACTGCGAGAAACGGAGTGGGAGGTGTAGCTGGTCTTGATTTCGCTGTCGCGCAAGAGCTGGGACCACTGGGCTTCGGTCGGTAGGCGGAAGCTCCAGCCCCCCGGAATGGTGCCCTTACCCCGTTCACGAGCGGTCGCCTTCTTGCAAAAGGCTTCTGCCTGTTCCCAGGTGACGTTATCCACCGGCCGGTTCGACCCGCGCATGGCGCTGGGGTTGGTCCCCATGATGTTCAGGTACTGGTCTTGGCTGACCTCGTACTTGCTGACGTAGATATTTAGGTTCGGCACCCAAACCAGTTCCAGACCAAAGCTGGTGCGGATGTCGCGCCCCTTCTTGAGGGTGACACTCTTCTTCGCTTCTTCGTGCGCCACCACTTCGATGGTGACGCGGTCGAACTGATAGCCGAATTTATCGAGCCCGTAGGTCCGAGAGCCCGGGCGCAGGTCCTTGAGGTTGAGCGGCGTTTTGCCCAGCCGACGCATGCCTTCCGTCACGGTCGCGCCGGGCGGATCAGATTCGATCTTCACGTCACCGTAGCCAAAGCGGATTTCCTTATCGGTCACTTCATTGGGGCGCACCGCCACCGTGTAGGGCAACTCCCACCCTTGGTGAGAAAGCGTCAACACGTAGTCGCCCACCGGTACGTCCTTCAAGTCCAGCGGCAGGTAGCCCTTGGTCTCGCCGCGATAATCCTCCGGTGCTTTGAGGACAAAGGAGACGTTGGTCTTGTCACTCTTGAGCGAGAGGCTGCCCTTTTGGCGCTCCAGCTTGATCGTCCCCTGGTCCTTGACTTCGTCGCCGGCAAATTTCAGGGGCATCTCATGCGGTGCGTAACCTTCCTTGGAAATAATGAGCACGTACTCGCCCGCCCGGATGTCTTCAATCCGCGTGGGGGAGTTGCGGATTTCTCCCGCGAACTTCACCTGCGCTCCAGAGGGAGCCGTATCCACGATGAGCGTACCGCGCTTCTTCTCATTATCCGCGGCCATCTGCTCCTGGATTTTCTTAAACTCTTCGTCCTTCTTCTTCTGCTCCTCCTGCATCTTTTGGATTTGCGCTTGCAACTCGCGGTTGCGGCGCTCCGCCTCTTGTTGGGCCGGGAGGATAAAGAAGTAGTAGCCGATGCCGATGATGAGCAGGAAGGCGACGCCCGCAAAGAGCAGGAGCTGGCCCGGTTTGCGACCACCTTTGCCGCCGCCACGTCCAAAGCGAGAACCACCCCGACTGAAGCGGCTGCCCTTGCCTTCCGGCGCGGAATTCGTCGCGCGGATCGGTTCTGACTTTTGCTCGTCGACTTCGCCCGTTTCGTCCGCCTTGGGACGATTCCGGCGCGATGCTCCAGGAATAAATTTACCCGACCTACTCATGCTTGAAGTTGCGTCAAAAAGTCTCTGTGGAGTCTAACTTAACCTAGAAGTAAGCCCCCTGATCTATATGTGCTAGCGTTAATATGATGGAAACGCAAGAAAAGCGCCAGCCTTGCGAAAATCCTCCCGATTGGTAAAGAAATCGGCCCCCGGCAGATTACCTCGCGACAGGCTTGCCCCCCGGCGCGGCTTTCTCCATGCTGTTGTCTCGCAAGGCTGTGAGTACGTTTGTTGCCAAAATCCAGGAAGTCTTCTCCATTGATCTGCGCAGTCTGGCCCTGTTCCGGATGGCCCTGGGCCTCCTCGTGGCGGTGGATGCCGCCCGCCGCTCCCTGGAGCTCAACTATTTCTATACCGACAGCGGCGTCTTGCCTCGGGCCGTGGCGATCGATGAACTGGGCTACAGCGCCTACTTCTGGTCCCTTTACATCATCAATGGCCAAGCCTGGTGGGCGGGTGGCCTGCTCCTCCTCACGATCCTGTGCGGGCTGGCCATGCTCTTGGGCTACCGCACGCGTTTGGCTACGATTCTGGCCTGGGTCTTGGTGATCAGCCTGCAGAACCGCAACCCACTCGTGCTCGGCGACGGCGATACCCTAGTCCGACTA
>CAWUJC010000445.1:0-3251 GCA_963922355.1 uncultured bacterium
TATCGGCCTCGACGGGGAGTTCGACTTGCGAGCGAATAATGCTGAGGATCGTCACGGTGTAGCGGCTCGGCGTACGCAATTCGCTGAGGTCTTTGCCCGCCACGTTGCTACTGGTCACCACCACCCGACGGTACTCAATGCGGTTACTGAGCAAGTCTTGATCGTAGATGGCAGGACCAAAGAGCTGGGAAACTTCCTCCAGGTTTTCTATTCGGGTCCCGATGGCAATCCGGTCACCTTGTTGCAGGATGGTATCAGCATCTGGGGTCAAGCGCTCTTCACCACGTTTGATGAGCAAGACACCGCAGTTGTATGTGGTCGTGAGGGCGAGTTCACGCAGTGGGCGGCCGATCATCTCCGGCTCAGTCACTTGGTAGGCACGCAAGGAGGACTGTCGCTCGGTGCTCGGGCCTTGGGGTTCTTCCATGTGGAGATCTCTCGCCGCGGTCGAAGCTTGTCCCGCCAAGTTGATGCCAAGAAAACGGGGCAGGAGTTTGGCCGCCAGCATGAGGCCGACCGTGCCAAAGATGTAGGTGATCGCGTAGGCCACGGTCACGTTGTTAATGGCCTCGTGAGCGCTGACGCCAGGGGGCAGGGTGGCAATTCCACTGTTGACCGCGTCTTGGGCGGCGGCGAGGGTGGGCGTGCTGGTTAAGGAGCCGGCCATCAACCCGGCGCTAAGCCCGTATTCAAGCTGGAGGTAGTGGGCCAAGAGGTAGGCCGTGCTGAAGGCCACCCCTGCCGTGACGAAGGCGAGGATGATGTACTTCCAGCCATCCGAGAGCAGGATGGAGAAGAAACGCGGCCCGGCTTGGAGCCCGACGGCGTAGATGAAGATGATGAAGCCGATGTCCTTGAGGTTATCGGGGGCGGTGAAGCCCAAGTGCCCAAGAAGTAGGCCGACGATCAAGACCCCGGCGCTGGCACCCAACTCAAAGCCCTTGAATTTGAGTCGGCCAATGAAGTAGCCCACACCAAGGGCAAGGAAGAAAGGGATGATCGGGTTGTCCCGAATCATTTGCACGATCGCGCTTGCTTCCATGTCGGCAGGCTAGGCCGTGGCGAGCCTAAGGCAATGGGGAAGATCGAGGCACTTAAACGCTGGCCAATTCTTTGACCGCGAACTTGCGGTAGAGCTCGTAGCCGTGCTCGGGCCAGAAGTGCTCGGCGTCTTCGTTACCCACCAGGTAGGCGACGTCAACAAAGCGCATGCCGCGTTCGCGGAAGACGGTCTCGATCTGGGCGAGAAGCTGGCTGGCGATACCGTGCTCCCGGTGGCTGGGATCAACCCACAGCATGCCAATGTGGCCAATCTGCGGAGCGAGCGAGCTGACCAAATAGGGGTCCGAGATGTGGCCTTTGACGAAGCCGATCACCGCGCCGTAAACCTCAGCCACGAGAAGGATGTCTCGCTCGCTATCGACGTGGCGGCCCGCCCAGGCTTCCAACTCTTCCACCGAGCGGGGGGTGTGATTGCGGATGAAGGGATCGGACGCGGCGCGCTTACAGTGGAGGAAAAGGGAAAGAAGCATCCGCGCCACGACCGGGGCGTCTTCGGTCGTCGCCAGGCGAAAAGTAATAGCCTGATGGGGCGGTGCGGTCATCGCATAGAATCCAACACCAATCTGTCCCGCCCGGGGGAGAGACGCAAGCACAGCCGGGCCGCGCGGCGAAAAAAATTTTCTTCGGCCCCTTGCGCAATCAGGAAAGCGTGGCACTTTTGCCGCCATGCCTAACCTGAACGACGACATTAAGGATACGTTGAACCTCTGGATTGAAACCGTGGGCTCCGCCAATGGCGACGCCGACAAGGTGCTCCCGCTCTACGCCAAGGACGCTGTTTTGCTGGCCACCTTCTCGGACCGCGTGCGCTGCAACAGCGAGGACGATCTCCGCGGCTACTTCACGTATTTCTCCGGTATCCCCGGCCTCCAGGGCAAGCTTGACGAAGTGCACATCCACGCTTCCGAAGATGGTGGCCTGGCTTCCGCTTCGGGCTTCTACACCTTCACCCACAACGGGACGCCGGATGGCAGCCAAGCCACCGCGCCCGCGCGTTTCACTTTCACCTATCGCAAGGAAGGCGAGAAGTGGATGATCGTGCAGCACCACTCCAGCGTGATGCCGGAAGAAAAAGCCGACAAAAAGTAAGCGGCACTCTTCCGAAAATTTAATTTTCCCAGAACCCGGTCTTCGTTAAGCGGAGGCCGGGTTTGCTGTGTTACTTGATGCGATTGATCAACGCCTTCAATTGTTCGAAGCTCAGGCCGCCTAAACTTGTGACGCGGTCTTCCTCAGAATAGGAGGCGGCATAGCGCATGTGGGCAGGATTGCCGACACAGAAGACGACCATGCCAGGCGGGGGTGTATAGGAAGGAGCTCCAGGACGTCTTTTGCCTACTTCACGGTCGTAGATGTCGCCGACGCTGTAATAGAAACTCACGCCAGGTTTCTTCTTCAAAATTTCTGTAATGACGCCCACTAATTGGCCGTCGCGCTCTTCATTTTTGGTCACGAAAATGACGGTGGCAGCCGCGATTTGTTTCTCGATTGGCCAGGTGTAAAAGTCCTGGTAGTCATCCTGGAGCATCGGTGTTGGAACGCTAACACTGGCTTGGCTCGGATTACCGAGCGGGAAGTTTAGCGTGGCCATTTTTTGGCTGTCCGCTGGCGCGACCCCAGGAACCGGGATGTGGAAAACCGCTGGGCTGCAGAGGATGACGATGAGAACCGCGAGGAGAATGCAGTTCAGCAAGACAATCATCCCCAGCCAGCGGATGGAACCGGCGAGCTTGCGGATTTGTTGGTTGATCTCGCTGGGAGTCGGTTCGGCCATGCACCACCTTTAGATCACGGTGGTGCTAAGGACAAGCCGCGATCTACTCCGCCTTGGCGTAGAGCTCTTTACCCTTTTCTTCGAACTCGGCGGCTTTTTCCTTTTGGCCTTCTTCCAGGGCGGCTTCGGCGGTGATGCCTTTTTCCGCGGCGTACTTGCGCACGTCTTCAGTGATCTTCATCGAGCAGAAATGCGGGCCACACATCGAGCAGAAGTGGGCTTGCTTGGCGCCTTCTTGCGGCAGTGTTTCGTCGTGGAATTCGCGAGCGCGGTCGGGGTCGAGGCCCAGGTTGAACTGATCCTCCCAGCGGAACTCGAAGCGTGCTTTGGAGAGCGCGTTGTCTTGCTCGGCGGCACCGGGGAAGCCCTTGGCCAGGTCGGCGGCGTGGGCGGCAATCTTGTAGGTGATCACGCC
>CAWUJC010000446.1:0-3249 GCA_963922355.1 uncultured bacterium
CCACGTCTCCCCATGGCCCAGCCACCCAGGGCTTCATCACGTTGTGTAGATCGTGCATCCGGGCTGCACTGCCCGCTAAGTCCTGGTGCCCCTGTAGGCTCTCAAACCACTGTCGCCAGAGGTCTAGACCACCCAAGCTGCCCAGGGCGAAGAGTCCCAGCCCTCCCAACGCCAAACCACCTCGCCCGCGCCAGCCACCGGCCAAGGCCATCCAAAGAAAAAAGCCAAGAAAGACCTGGGGCTTACAGGCCCCTAGCGCCATCACCAATCCCGCCAAAAGCCAGCGATCCCGTCGCGCCAACAGATACGAACACCAGGCGATCAACAGCCAGAGCAAGCCGTTTTGCCCAAAGAGAACACAACGCCAGAACGGAACCGCCGCCACGAAGAGCCAGCACGCATTGATCGCCTCATCCCGCCAAGCCGGAGCCGCCTCGCCGTCTTGCGGGCGCAGCAGCTCGACCGCGATCCACCAACCAAGTCCCAGCCCCAAGGCCAAGCTCAGCCCCAAGTAGAGCCAAGCCGTTACCTGATAAGGGAGCAGTGCCAAGGGAACACAAAGCCAAGCTACATACGGCGGGTAGAAAAACGCGGTGCCCGTCCCATCATCCACCCCCAACGTCGCGTTGATTCGCTCCCAGACATACGTTTGGTCATAGAGGCGTGCGCTCTGCCCCTCGAGCACCAGTTGCCCCGCCACGTAGAACTGCGCCAAGTCCGGTGCCAGTGGATTACCGTTCGGGTCCAGCCCCTCGACCGCCATCCAACGCGTGGCCAGAAACAGGACGAGAAACAGCACGGCACAAGACCGGGCAAAAAAACGAACCGCCTTCGTGCTAAGTAATCCGGATTTCACCACCACGCACCTCTACTCTTCAACTTGGCCCATGACTTGCATTGTGACAGTGACGGCCATTTCGCCGACAAGACTGTCAAAATCCTTCATGAAGTACTAGCATATGGTTTTCGGAGCCGATACTGTGATTTCCCGCCGGGGCACCCAACAACGCCGTCCACGCGGCCAAAAAAGCCAGCCCAGCACCTGGGCGGAAGAACCCACCATGAGTACCAATCAGGAAGCCCCGCCTCCCCCTTCCGAGGGCAAAAAGGGCGTCGTCGGCGTCATTGACGACGAGCGCAACATCCAGATCACCCTCCAGTCGATCCTGGGCCGCCGCGGTTACGAAACCGCCCCCGCCTTTACCGCCAAGCAGGGCCTGGCCATGATCCGCAACTCCAGTCCGGCTGTCGTACTGCTCGATCTTGGCTTGCCGGACAGCGAGGGCCTGGAGCTGCTCGATCAGATTCGCCAAGAGCACCCCACCCTGCCCGTCATCGTCGTCACCGCGCACGACTCGCTGAATAACGCCATCGAGTCGATCAAGATGGGCGCCTTCCATTTCCTTAGTAAACCCTACGTGCCGGAAGAGCTCCTCAACCTCGTCACCCAAGCCTGCGCCCAAGCTGACCTGCGCCAAGAGACCGAGCAACTGCGCGAAGAAACCACCCGGCTCAAGCGCCGCATCCAAAAGGTCGTCACCGGCGCCGCCCCGGTCTTCCGCAACCAGCGCATGGTCGAGCTGGCTGAATTGGTCGACCAAGTCGCCCCGTCTGACGCCAATGTCCTCCTCGTGGGCGAAAGCGGCGTGGGTAAAGAAGTCTTCGCCAATCTGCTGCACGAGCGCAGCCACCGTGCGGGCGGTCCACTCATTAAACTCAACTGCGCCGCCTTCCCGCAAAACATGATCGAAGGCGAACTGTTCGGCTACAAGAAGGGCGCGTTCACCGGCGCGTTGCAGGACTTCCCCGGCATGCTCAGCGCCTCCGGCGGCGGCACCCTCTTCCTCGACGAAATTTCCGAAATGCCAAGTGAGCTGCAGACGCGTTTTCTCCGCGTCTTACAGGAACGCGAATACCGGCCACTCGGCACCACCAAAACCGAGAAAGCCGACTTCCGCCTGATCGCCGCCAGCAACCGCCGGCCCGACCAAGCCATCCAAGAAGGCCTCTTGCGTGAAGACCTCTTCTACCGACTCAACACCTTCACTTTCTACATCCCGCCGCTCCGCGAACGCTCGGATGACATCCCCGAACTGGCCGAGCAATTCGTTCGTCGTTTCGGCGAGCGCCTGGACAAAGCCGACCTTCGCATCCTCCCCGAAACCTACGAGCTGCTCTTCCGCTACACCTGGCCGGGCAACGTCCGCGAACTTCAAAACGCGATCGAGCGCTCCTGCGTCCTGGCCCGTAAGGGCGAGATCACGCCCGACACGCTGCCGCCGGAAATCATTGATCCGACCCGCGCCGCCGGTGCGCCTCCCGGGGCCGAACCTCTCGCCCCCAAAGCCGAGATGGCCGGGCCGATCGCGACGGGTGGCCTGCCTCAGCCGGCAGCCCCGACGGAGAACCCCGGTTTCAACCTCGCCGAGCGTGAGAAGGCCACTCTCCTCGCTGCCCTCGCCCAATGCAACGGCAACAAGAAGAAAGCGGCAGAACTCCTCGGCATCCACCGCCCGACTCTCTACACCAAACTCAAAAAGTTTGGGCTGAAGGCCTAAGCCGCTTCAAGCTGCAAAAAGCCCGGCCATGACTGACCGGGCTTTCCCAACTAGGCTGACTGCAAATCTTGCTTACAGCTGAACGACCAGACCGCGGCGGCGGAAAGTGGGCTGATCCAAATTCTCGCCGTTGTAGATCGTTTCCTGCGTCTTCTCAAAACGTCCGCGGCTGACCTGTTCGAGCTGCAACTCGCCTTGGCGCCCCTTGTTGGCGTCTGGCATGATCACAGGCTCATGCATGAGCGGGAGCTGTCCCTTCACTTCGGGTTCTTCCTCGAGCTTCGGCATCTTGGGTGCCACCGGAGCCGCCACGGCGGCCACTGGCTCGACGACCTGAGGTTCGGGAGCTACTTCCTCTTGCACGTGATCCAAGAGCGGGGTCACCTTAGGCGGAGCGACCACTTGAGCGGCCGTGATCGGCTCGACTCCGGCTTCCTCGGCGCTCCACTCTTCGTCATCATCCGCGTCAAAGGCATCGGCAAAGTCGTTGGACTGCTCCTCGGGTTCGCTTTCCACTTGCTCACCGGCTTCGGCCACCGTGGCATCGTGGGCCAGAACTTCGGCCAACTCATCCACTTCCGCAGGTTGCTCTTCGTAGATCGGCGGGAGGGCAATCTTCTGCGTATCGCCACTAATCGTTGGCACCAGCTTTTCCACCGGCATGGCGGGCGGCATGGGCGGGGTCGGTTCC
>CAWUJC010000447.1:0-3232 GCA_963922355.1 uncultured bacterium
GACAGCAGCAAGAGCGACGGGCCGAACCTCATTCCTCTCTCGCAAATGCCCGCCTTGCTTGCTAAATTGGCGGTTATTCATGAAGCAGCGCATGCGTAGTTGGCTCCAGTTTTTTGTGGGCACGGGAGCCTTGATGGCTTTGGGAAGTGTCCTGGTGGTGACGGCTCAAGCCCAGAGCAGCGGTCTCTCCATGGGCGATAGCGCCAAGAAGTTTACCCTACCGGTTAGCGATGGTGGTGAGGTGAAGATGAAAATCTCCGGCGACGAGGCCACCAAGCTCAGCGTCAATCGTACCGAGATCATCAACATGAAGATCGAGTTGATGAACAAGGGGCTGCCGGAAACGATCATCACGTCACCTCGGGCTTATTTCTGGACGCTGGACCAACGCTTGCAGACCCGCAACGGCGTGCGGATTGACCGGGGCGACATGCAGATCACGGCTAAGTCGATGGAGTGGCAGCTCAAGAACGAGAAGGGGACTCTTCGCCGCGAAGTGATGGTGAAGCTCATCGGCTTTGACCTGGGCGACGATAACTCGATGAAGGCCGCTTCCCGCGATTTAGGTGGCGCGATTCCCGTTAAACCTGCACCCAAGCCGGACACCAGTGACACGGACCTTGACTTGGGGCTAGACGACAAGGAAGAAGAAGGCCCAAGCATCTTTTCGCCCAATAATCCGTCGACCCCGAGTTCGCCCACGATTCCAGGCGTGCCTTCGCTGCCCAGCGGCGGTGGTGAAAAAACCGAACCCGACAGCCTTTTTTAGCCCCTCCATTCTGAACCACGAACCTGCCGTATGAAACACCTCCTGACCCTCTTTGCTCTCTGCCTGCTGGCGCTGCCCGCTTGGGCGCAAACCTCCCCGTTGGCGAGCGAAGCCAACGAGAACAAGAAGACCAAGCCACCGACTACGGTGACCTCCGAGTCGCTCCGCCTTGATATGAGCAAGCGCCACGGCATCTTTAGCGGCGACGTGAAGGTGGAAGGCTCGGACTTCACCATGACCGCACGTGAGCTGGAAGTCTTCTTCGACGACGACAGCAAGGTCGAGCGCCTGATCGCCATCGGCGACGTCAAGATTGTCCAGCCCAACCGCGAGACGACCTCGAACCGTGCTGACTATGACGTGCGCACGAACAAGATTCTCCTGACCGGTTCGCCCAAGATCATCGACGGCGGCCGCGTCATCACCGCGCCGGAAATTGTGATCGACCGGACCGACAACAGCATGAAGACCGGTGGCGACGCCGGTGGCGGAAAAACCCGCCTCGTGATTCCAGGAGGGACGGGAAATTAAGCCTTCACCGAGCCCGGCACCTGCTCTATTGCTATTCAGAGTCTTATGAGTAATCCGCAAGCCAATCTGCCCTTTGAGCCGGATGAGCCCGAAGTCTTCGGTCGTGACTTGCCGGAAGAGACCGCGGAGCCGGAAATCGAAGCAACCGCTCCGGAGGACGACTTGAGCGACGAAGATGAGACCGAAGGCCGCATCCTGATTGAGACGCAGGGGCTGGTCAAAGAATACGGCAAGCGTCGGGTCGTCAACGGCGTGGACTTGACCGTGCACTCGGGCGAAGTGGTAGGCCTGCTCGGCCCGAATGGCGCGGGCAAGACCACCACGTTTTACATGACCGTTGGCCTTGTTCAGCCGACGGAAGGCGAAGTCTATTTGGAAGGCGAAAACGTCACGGCCATGCCGATGTATCGCCGCGCCCGCCGGGGGATTGGCTACCTCCCGCAGGAAGAGTCCATCTTTCGTCAACTCACCGTGGAGGAAAACCTCCTCGCCATTTTGGAAACGCTGCCCATCTCGCAGGAAGAGCGGATGGAGCGCTGCGAAGACTTGCTGATCGACTTCGGCATCGAGCACGTGCGCAAGAACGTGGCGCTCACCCTCTCCGGCGGTGAAAAGCGCCGCGTGACCATCGCCCGCGCCTTGGTGACCTCGCCGTCCGTGCTCCTGCTTGACGAGCCCTTCAGCGGCGTTGATCCCATGGCGGTGTTCGACATCCAACAGATTATTCTCACCCTGCGCGAGCGCGGCATCGGCGTGCTTATCACCGACCACAACGTGCGGGAAACGCTCTCGGTTGTGGACCGCGCCTACATTATTTGTGAAGGCCGCGTTGAGAGCCAGGGGACGAGCGAATTCCTGATCAATGATCCGGTCGCCCGCGAAATCTATCTCGGGCCGCGCTTCTCCATGTAGCGGCGGCTAATTGAACTATGAGCGTCCTCGCGCATCGCAATCCGGTTGGCCTGCGGCAGGAGTCGAAGCATTACGGCTCACTCTGGAGTGCGCTGCTGTTGGTCGTCATCCTGGCCACGGGCCCGATTGTTCTGGGCGGGGCGCGAACCTGGATTCTTCTGCCGATCTACGGTGCGGTGGGCCTCCTGCTGCTCCTGCAAGTGTTGCGCCTTTGGCTCGATCAGCCGGAGACGAAGCAGCGCTTCGGCGACGCGATTGACCTGCTGGTGGCGCTCTTTGTGGGCTACGCCTTTTTCCGTTATTGGGGGAGCGAGGTAGGATTTGCGGCCCGGATTGAGATCTTCAACATCTGTGTGTACGCGGCGGTGTTTTGGGTCTGTCGCTACGGGTTGCTCAGTCGCAACCACCAGTTGCTCATTGTCGGGTCGATCATCTTGGTGGCGACGGGTATTACCATCTTTGCTTACTTTCTCTGGCGCTTCCCGGAATGGCGGCCCTACGGCTCGGAGTTGCATCTGCATTATTTCCCTCGGCTCTGCGGCACCTACGGGTGCCCGAACCATTACGGCTATTACGCCGCAGTCGGGGCCGCCGCCGCTGCCGCGGTTCTTTTCTTTTCCCGCGCGGGCTGGGTTTGGCGCATCACTTGCCTGTATCTCATGATCCTTATGATGTCCGGGGTGCTGCTTTCGCTGTCTCGCGGCAGTTGGATTGCCCTGGCAGCTGCTGGATTGGCTCTGGCCATCTTTGCGATTCGCTCGGGCACGGTGCGGTGGTACTGGCCAGTGGGTGGCTTTGCTTTGGTGTTGATTGCCGGCGTGTTGGTGGTGCAACGCTCGCCGCAACTCTGGGAACGCGTCGAAATGGCAGTGCGTTACTTCGAAGGGATCGAAGGCGAGGAGGCCAAGCGCGACATTACCACGTATGTGCGCATCCAACTGGCGCGCGACTCCGTCAAAATCTTCAACAACTATCCGGTTTGGGGCACAGGCCCGGCCAGCTTTGACCTCGTCCACCAGC
>CAWUJC010000448.1:0-3222 GCA_963922355.1 uncultured bacterium
CCCGACAAAGCGCCGCTTCCAATGCCGCTTCTTCGGCCAGGGATCGGGAAACATGAGATGGATCATGGCCACACTGCCCGGTGCCGCCAAATACTGGACCGTATACCAGCTTTCCAAGCGCAGGGCCTTCAGGTTGGGCAACCCCTGCGTCTCAGCCTTGCGGGCAATCTTTAAAGCTCGGCCCAGCAGGCGCTCAACGCCAAGAAAGCCCCGCTCCGGATGCGCCGCCGCCCGGGCGGCAAGGAAGTCGCCGTCGCCCGCCCCAAGGTCGATTTCAATTCCTTCCCGAGCCAGCTCCTCGCCAAACAAGGCGACCCAGTCGAGCGGCTGATTGAGATCAAGCGAAGGTAGATCCAGCCAAGCCGGACTCGCTTTGACTCGTTCTCGAACGTGCGGCTTCACCAATCCAACTTACAAACGAACCTGCGATCCAACGACAAAGAAAAGCATCAACCCCGGGCGATCTCACGCTCGTGGTTCAGCCAATGGAGCACGCCCTTCTGGACGTGGAGGCGGTTCTCGGCTTGGTCAAAGATATCCGTGGCGCGCTCTTCCAGCACCTCTTCGCTGATCTCCTTGCCGCGGTAAGCGGGCAAGCAATGCAGCACCAGGGCATCGGGGTGCGCCAGCTCGAGCAGGTGGTGATTGATCTGATACCCGGCGAAGACTTTCTCGCGCAAGGCGGCTTCTTCCTCCATGCCCATCGAGACCCACACGTCTGTGGTGAGCAGATCCGCGTTGCGGGCTGCTTCTTCGGGCGAATCGACCATGTTCACGTGCTCATTCGTCACGTCACACTGGTAACCGTCCGGGGCAGCGAGCCAGAGCTGGAAGTTAAAGTACTTGGCGGCGTGGACGTAGGAGCGCGCCATGTTGTTATTAGCGTCGCCGATGTAGGCCACCTTCTTTCCCGCGATCGGACCTCGCTTTTCCTGGTAGGTGAAGACATCGGTCAGCACCTGGCAAGGATGCTCCAGATCGGTCAGGGCGTTGACGATCGGCAGCTTGCTCCACTTGGCCAACTCAACCAGATCGGACTGCGCGAAGGTACGAATGACGATACCGTGCAGCATCCGCCCCAGCACCCGGGCGGTGTCTTTGATCGGCTCACCGCGGCCCATTTGCATGTCTTGAGCAGAAAGAAAAAGCGGCGACGCTCCAAGTTCGCGCAGCCCGACCTCAAAGCTCACACGGGTCCGCGTCGAGGGCTTGCTGAAGATGAGGCCCCAAGTCTGGCCTTCCAGCGGCCGCGGGTGGCTCGGTTTGTTCCGTTCACGCTTGTAGAGAGCCGCCTCCGCAAAGATGGCGCTGCCTGCGCCCACGGGGAAGTCTTCCAAAGCCAGCAGATGTAGAGAAGCGGGTTTCAAGATATGATATTTAGAGGGTGTTGCGGAGGATGCCAAGCGCTTCTTCGACCTCGTCGAAAGTGACGTTCAGCGCCGGGAGGAGCCGAATCCGGCCCCGGCCCGCCGGCATGACGATCAACCCGTTGGCCCGGCATTTTGTGGTCATCTCGGCGGGAGTGACCCGGTCATCCAACTGCAGGCCGAACATGCCGCCATAGCCATGCACGCTCGCGATGTGGTTGTCTTCCTGGGCCAAGGCTTCCAGCTCCGTGCGGAAGCGCTCGCCCACCTCACGGATGTGATCGGCCAAACTCTGGCGTTCAATTTCTTCCAGTACCGCGAGGCTGACCGCGCAGGCCAGCGGCGTGCCGCCGAACGTCGTGCCATGGGTACCGGCGGTCAGAACATCGCTAACTTTATCGCCAAACCAAGCCGCCCCGATCGGGAAGCCGCCGCCGAGAGACTTGGCCATAGAGACGGCATCGGGCGCGAACTCTTCGCCACCGGACACGCCCTCGAGAATGCGTTGATAACTTTGGAAGCGACCGGTCCGGAACATGCCGCACTGGACGGCATCAATCAGCAAGAGCGCGCCGCTCTGATCGCACAGTTCGCGCAAGCCTAGCAGGTACTCCGGCGTGGCGGGCATGATGCCGCTTTCACCCTGGATGCCTTCGATCATGATCGCCGCCGTCTCGTCATCAACCGCCGCCTTGGCGGCCTCCAGATCGTTGAACGGCACATACTCGAAGCCCGGCAGCAGCGGACCAAAGCCTTCCCGAATCTTGGCCTGCCCGGTGGCAGAAAGCCCGGCCATGGTCCGACCGTGGAAAGACAGCTCGGTGGTGATAATCTTGTAGCGCTTGCCGCCGTTGGCCAAGCCGTGGCGCCGCGCCAATTTGATCAGCGCTTCGTTGGCTTCGCCGCCGCTATTACAAAAGAAGACTTTGCCGGAACCGGTCAGGCCAACCAACCGCTTGGCTAACTGCGCCTGTAACTCATGCCGATAGTGGTTGGAGCAGTGGATCAGCTTGGCCGATTGCTGGGCCAACGCGTTCTGGATCGCAGGCGGGCAATGCCCCAGAGCGTTGACCGCAATCCCGCCGCCCATGTCAAGGTAGCGGTTGCCGTCCACATCCCAGATATAGCTACCGGCTCCTCGCTCGAAGATGACCGGCGAGGGTGGATACGTCGGCGCGACATAGCCATCATAATCAGCATGGATGTGATCAGCGTGGGAGGGTGGGGTGCTCATGGGAATATTAAGGAAGCATGATTTGTGGTGGCAGCAACCGGAAGACAATTAGCGGTTGCCGTGAGTGACTTCGGTGCCAATACCGGCGTCGGTAAACAGCTCCAGCAGCAGTGCATGCGGGATACGACCGTCGAGAAAGTGGACCTTCTCCACACCGTGCGCCAAGGCATCCACGGCGGAGTCCACCTTGGGAATCATCCCCCCCGCGATCACGCCTTCGGCTTTGAGCGGCTCGACGTCGTCGACCGGCAACGTGGAAATGAGGGAGTCCTCGTCGTCGGCATCGCGCCGCACGCCATTGACGTTGGAAAGGTAGATCAGCTTGTGCACGCCGAGGGCTTTGGCGATTTCCGCCGCCGCTGTATCCGCATTCACGTTGTAGCACTGCCCGGCGTCGTCTTGAGCCAGCGGCGAGATGACGGGCACAAACTCGGCCTGAATTTCGGCGACCAAGGAGGCCAGTTCCACGCCAACCACTTCCCCGACAAAGCCGAGGTCGACGGGCTGCCCCGACTCCCGGCTGATGTGCTCGCGCTTTTGGCAGCGCAAGACCATCCGGCCGCTGAAGCCAACGGCTTTGCCACCGTGCTGGACGATGCCTTCTACGATGCCCGGGTTGAT
>CAWUJC010000449.1:0-3218 GCA_963922355.1 uncultured bacterium
CGGCGCTCAATGAGGGCGAAGCGGTGGACTTCAACGCCCGCCTGGCCTTGATCGGCGGCACCTCCTCTTGCCACATGGCCGTCGCGCCGAACGAGCGCTTCATCCCCGGGGTATGGGGGCCGTACTACTCCGCCATGGTGCCCGACATGTGGCTGGCCGAAGGCGGACAGTCCGCCACCGGCGCGCTGGTCGACCACATCATCTTCAACCACCACCAAAGCGCGGCGCTGGAAATTGAATCGAAGGCAGCGGACCAATCGCCCTACGAGTGGCTGAACAACCGCCTAGAAGAATTAGCCACCGAGAAGGGCGTACCGATGGCGGAACTAACCGCGCAGCTCCACGTCTACGACGCCTTCCACGGCAACCGCTCACCTCGCGCCGATGCCTCGCTCAAGGGCATGATCTCCGGCCTCTCGCTCAGTTCCTCACTCGACGACCTGGCGCTGCTCTACCTCGCCACGGTTCAAGCCGTCGCGTACGGCACCCGCCACATCATCGAAGAAATGAACCAAGCGGGCTACGCGATCGATACGGTCCTGGCTTGCGGCGGCGGCACGAAGAACCAGGTCTTCCTCCAACAGCATGCCGACATCATCGGCGCCAAGCTGGTCCTACCGGAAGAGCCGGAAGCCGTCCTCCTCGGTTCGGCCGTCCTCGGCGCGGTTGCGGCAGGAACCTATGCGACGATCCCGGAAGCGATGGCGGCGATGAGCCGGGCCGGCAGCACGATCGAACCCGACGCGTCGATCAAGCCCTACCATGACAAGAAGTACACGGCCTTCCAGCAACTCTATGACGCGCAGATGGCCATTCGCAAGACGATGGGCGGTTGACGCTAGCCCCACCAGCATGATGCTAGACTCAGTGGGGGCGGTAACGGCGAAAATTGGTAGCCGTCGTTGTCCCCAACGACGGAACTCCTTGCAATGGTCTTTCTCAACGGCGACCTCCGATAGGGACATCGGAGGCTACCAACACAAGGCATTCTCCTATCACTAGAAGCTATCTCATCAATTCAGCAACCCTCTACCTTAAGCGTCCAGGCGCTTCGTGCGATAAGCGAGCAACAGCAGCAGGCCCGCGCCAACGAAATAGGTGATGGTGAAGACCGGGGCGGCGGGGGTCCACCAGCCGCCGCGCTGAACGAAGCCGAGCACGTTCTCCACCCCGGCAGGCGTTAGCTCGTAGGCGTGGAGTAGGCCGATCGCCGCCAGGATACCCGCGCTAGCCAGCCAAGCAGCCGCAAGGTGGAATTTGCGCTCGATAATGAAAACCAGCGCCGCCGCGTAGATCATCGAGGTGAGCAAGAAGCCGCGATCAAGCGCGATCATCCCGGCGAGATGCACGCCTTGGGAAAGAAAGTTCGCCTGCGCCTCATAGAGGCTGGTACCGCCCGCGCGGAGGGCTCGCTCGGTCGTGACCAACGCCCAACTAGCCAAGCAAGGGACCAGTCCCAACGCCACGGCCAGCATGTGTTCTTTCGGCACCGTCTGGAAAGCCTGCGCCGTCATGACGATGCCAATCCAAAGGAGAATACCGAGCGTGACTTGGATCGGGACAATTTCCATCACCGCCGTCACGCCGCCGATGAAGCACAGAATCGCCACCGCTACGCCGTTCGCCGCCGAGTAGCCGATGCGCGCGCCGAGCGCCTTCCACCCTGGATGGCCAATGTAGATGGTCGTGTTAAAGGGACTGCCAAACAACGCGGCGACCACGCTACCGATGCCGTTGGCCAGTAAGGAAGGCTGCGTCTCGTAGCGATCACCTGCCGCTTCCGCACTTTCCAAATTTTGCAGCGAACCGATCACGTTAAAGAGCGCCATCGGGATGATGACCGACAGGTACGTCCAGGCGCGGGGATCAAACAAAAAGCCGAAGAGCTCACCCGGCACAAACTGCGGAGGGTAAAAGGCAATCTCTGCCCCCGTGTCCGGCGGGCTCCAGAGACCCACGCCACTCCAGTACAGCGACCAGGCGACGAGCGTGCCGACGATGATGGCGAGCAGGCCGGAGGGAATATGCAGCGGCCAGTGCAGCCGGGACGCATAGCCCACGAGGATGATCAGCATGGGCAAAAAGCCGACCGCCGGATTGGCAAAAATCTGGAAGACGAAATCCATCGTGATGAAGGTGATCGCCACCCCTGCCAACGCGGTCAGCAACGCGGCGCGGGGCGTGACTCGGCGCACCCACTCGCCGACAAAGGCGCCGATGATTTCCAAGACTGCCCCGAGGAAGCAGGCCACGATGCCCACCTGCCAAGCCAGATGCGCGGCGGCCTCTTCGCCCAACTCCGCTTTATTCGCCTGATACACCGGCGCGAGGATAAAGAAAACGTAGGCGATGAGGCTGACGGTGTTGACGCCATAAGGCAGTGCACAGACGTCGTTGCGGCCCTCCTTCCGCGCGAGTTGCATCGCTTGCCAGGAGTAAAAGAGATTCCCCACCAAAATGGAGAGCGCCGCGCCGGGGAGGATGAACTTGGCCACCAAATCGACTGGTAGCCCGACCAGCGGCGAGGTGCAAAACATGGTGATGAGCAGCAACTGGAGCAAGCTGTCGATGAAGAGGGCGAAGAAGCCGTCCAAGTCGCCAAACGACCACCACTTCGGCGTCGCCTTTGTTTCTGCTCCTGCGGACATCAGCGGCGACGCTACGGGAAAAGGGCCCTGCGAGACAAGCTCTGAACTAGATGGTCGCGATTTTCTCCAACGCCGCGATGAGCTTCTGCCGCACGGGTTGCGCTCGTTCCAGCAAAGCGCGTTGCTCGCGTTCGTACTCGTTGCGCCCTGCTTCGGTCTCGATACAAATCGGCTCGAAGCCGTAGGCCGCTAAGTCATATGGACTCGCCCGCATGTCGAGTTCCCGCGCTCCGGCGGCGAGGATGAAGGCCTCAGCCACCAGCTCTGAAGGCAACCAGGGCGAGAGGCGGTAGGCCCATTTATAGAGGTCCATGTTGACGTGGAGGCAGCCCGGTTGGTCGAGTTCCTTCTGGGTGGCGCGAGTGGGCGACCAGCGGTTCCGCGGCTCGGCCTCTTCGGTAAAAAAGCGGAAGGCATCGAAGTGGGTGCAGATGAGGGGGCGGGCTTCGACCACGGCGTTCGTTGCTTCGGGCGAAAGACGCAGCGGCACTTGAGCATGGCGAATTTGCTCCGGCGTAGCGCGGTAGACCATGGCCCACTCGTGCAGGCCCGAACAACCGAACTGCGGCG
>CAWUJC010000450.1:0-3213 GCA_963922355.1 uncultured bacterium
AGCGCTCCCCGTGCTCAATGAAATTGCGGCCGTCACCAAGTATGATGAGTTCCGCAGCGTGCCGCTTCAACAGGCGCAGGCTCGGTTTAAGTGGACGCCCCAGAAGCTCGAGGTGACGGATCTTGTCCTGAAGAGCGAGGGCCTGCTCTTCGTGAAGGGGCATTTTTCCCAGCAAGGCATTCGCCTGAGCGGGAAGCTGGAAGTCGGCACCACGCCGCGCGCCCTGCAGTTTCTCCCCGGTGCGGAGAAGTACGTCTTTACCAAGAAGCACGATGGTTACGTCTGGACCGAAATGAAGCTCTCCGGCACGACGCTTCAGCCGGAGGAGGATTTGTCCCAGCGCTTGAAGGATGCCGCGATCATGGGCATCGGCGAAGGGGCGACCGATGCGGTAATGGATGTGATCGACAAGGCCCAGGATTACATTCCCAACATCTTTGGAAATTGAGAACTACTCGTCGTCTTCCACTTTGAAAGTGGCGCTTTTGTTCCGCAACCAAGCGTTGCGGGCGCTGTCGTAAGCAGCTTTGAGGGCGTCAGCCGTCGGAAGGCGGTATTCCACCATGTGGGCGTGGGTGGTGACGGGGTAGTTTTTCACCACCTCAGTCATGATGGTGGTGTGTGCAGTTTGATTGGCTTTCTCCAGGGCTTGAGTGGCACGGTCCTTAATCGTGCGGACGACGCTGTCGCCGACGCCATTGGCGGCGGAGGGTGTTTTGGGTTCGATGTAGTAAAAGCGAGCCGTCACATTGGTGTTGGTGGCAATGGTGAGCTCTTGCACGCCCAGGGTCCCGTCGACGGTATAGTCGTGCTTACTCACGGAGGCGATGGAGCTCAGCCGTACGGCGTATTCACCGCCCGGCATTTCGGCTCGCCAGACGGGGAAGGCCGGTGGCTGCGCCCAAAGGTTACCCAAGGTGGCGAGGCTGAGAAACGCCGCGGAGAAGAGGAGCCGAAACATCATACGCAAAGCATGCACCGATTGAGTCACAGGTGCGAGGAGTTTTCCGATTGAACCCAGAGGGTGGTGCTTAGTTGCGGGGGCGTTGCTTGGGGTCGAAGGCATCGCGCAGGCTGTCGCCCAGGAAGTTGAGCGCCAGCAGGGTGATCGACATCATAGCGGCGGGGTAGACCAGCAACCACCAGTAAATCTTGATCGGATTGAGGTAGCGAGCGCCGTCGTGCACGAGAGAGCCCCAACTCGCCAGCGGGGGCTGGACACCCAGCCCCAGGTAGCTGAGGAAGCTTTCTTCCAGAATGATCACGGGGATGGTCAGCGTCAGGTAGACGATGATCACACCAGCCAAATTGGGCAGGAGATGACGGACGAGGATGCGCCGGTTGCTTTGGCCCAGAGCCCGCGAGGCTTGTATGAAAGGCTGCTCACGCAAGACGAGGACTTGGCCGCGCACGATACGCGCCATGGTCATCCACTCAACGGCGCCGAGGCAGACAAAAAGAAGGAGGATGCGGGCGTAGGAGACGACTTCGTCCGGCTCCATCAGCCAGGCCAAGCTGTCGGAAATACTCTCGGCCCAGGAGTCGAGCCCGGCGTTCACCCCGGCCATGATGACGATAACGAAGATCAAGCGGGGCAGCGAGTAAAGCAGGTCGACCAAGCGCATGAGGAGGCTGTCCACCCAACCGCCCAGGTAGCCAGCCAGCATACCAAGCGTGACGCCAATCGTGAGGCTGACCACAGCACCGGTGAGGCCGACGAGGAGGGAAATACGGGCGCCGAGCAGCATGCGGGTAAAGACGTCGCGGCCCAGTTCATCGGTCCCCGCCCAATGCGCCCAGCTTGGTGGCGCAAATTGGTTTTCCGAAATCTGGCTGTAGGAGTAGGGCGAGATCATCGGGCCAAAGATGGCCAGCAAGACGATGGCTAAAAGGATCAGAAGCGAGCCCAGGAAGACCGGTTGCCGCCACACGGGATGCGCCAGCAGCCGGGCGGCAGCGTTCCTCTTAGTCGGGCTGGTGGCGGTAGCGGGCATCGGGTCAGGCAAGTTTGACGCGGCGGTCGAGGAGGAAGTAGGTCACATCCACCAGGAGGTTGAAGAAGATGAGCAAGCTGGAATAGACCAGCACGATCCCGCCGATCATAAACACGTCTTTGTTCAACACGCTGTTGACGAAGAACGGTCCCATCCCCGGGATGGCAAAAATCTGTTCGACCACGATGCCGCCGGTGAGGATGGCAGCAGCGAGCGGACCGCAGTAGCTCACGACCGGGAGGATGGCCACCTTGAGCGCATGTTTGAAAATGACCGTGCGCTCGGCCAAGCCTTTTGCTCGGGCGGTCCGGACATAATCCGCCCCTAAGGTTTCGAGCATGCTGGTGCGGGTGAGCCGGGCAATGCTGGCGATGAACGGAATGGCCAAGCAAATGGCGGGGAGAATTATCTGCGCCGGGGTGCCCCAGCCTGAAGGAGGAAAGATCGGGATGAGCAGTGCAAACGCGAGGACGAGCAACGGCCCGACGACAAAGTTAGGAATGGAGATGCCAAAGAGGGCGGCCAGCATGGCCAGTCGGTCCGCCGGTTGATTGTGGTTCACGGCGGCAAGCGAGCCGAGGATGACGCCGCCCGTTAGCGCGACAAGAAAGGCGATCACACCCAGGGTCATCGAGACGGGTACAGTTTGTGCGAGGATTTCATTCACCGTGCGGTTGCGGTACTGGGTGCTGAGGCCGAGATCGCCCTGCAGCACGCCGCCGATGTAGCTGGCGCATTGCTCCGGCAATGTGCCGTCCAAGTTGTACTTCGCCTCAATTGCCGCGAGAATCGGCTTCGGGATGTCGCGCTCGGAACTGAAGGGATTGCCCGGCATCAACCGTGTGAGCAAGAACGTCAGCACCAGCACCGCCAAAAGAATCGGCAGGGCAATGAGCAGACGGCGGACAATGAAGGCGAGCATGGCGGGTTACGGTTCCTCGATTTCCTCGTCCACCCAATACATGGCAGCCCAGGGGTGTTCGTCCAGTGGGTTCGGGTAAAAGCCGCCCAGGCCATCACGGTAAAGCGCGATGGCGACAAAATTGTAGAGGGGCATGATGGGCAATTCTTCTTCCACTAGGATCTTTTCCGCTTCCTTCATCAGGGCAAAGCGGGCGGCGGTGTCGACCGTCCGTTGGGCTTGGACATCAATCAGATCGTCAAATTTGGCGTTGCTCCAGCCGGTGCGATTGTTGCCGCGGCCCGTCACGAAGCAGTC
>CAWUJC010000451.1:0-3206 GCA_963922355.1 uncultured bacterium
AAGCCAATGCGGTCACCGCATCGGTGTGCCCGCGGAGGAGCTTGTATTGATCTCTCCCCTCCACTTTCTTTCCAAGGGGTACCGCAACGGCACCATCCTTGAGCCCATAGGTCGGCACCGATGAGTCTGGAGTCATCGCCAGAACGTTTACATTACTGCGCGCTTGCTTCTTGCCTTCCTGCTTAGGTTTTGACCCGAAGGCTTGCATCAAGTCGAGATGAGCAAAGGTCTGACCAGTTGGATGGTCTTTCGTCGGGGGCTCTTCTGGTCCAGTGAGATACCAACGTTGCTTCTTGTCATCCGTTACCGCCAGAGCAACGACTTCAAAACCATAGGGGTAACTTGGGAAAAAAAGCTGCCCCTCCGCTTCCGCAAACTCTACGGGCTGGCCAACTTGTTGGCCCCTCGCATCCAGCCAGACGAGCTGGTTGTTTTGAATCACGGCAACAAAGTCGCCTTCCTTCTTGGGCAACACGGCCAAAGAAGTTACCGATTCCTCGCCCAGATAGGTCCGCCAAGCCTGTGGAGCTTTGACCATGACGTCACCCAGCGCGAATTGCACCGAAGGCAAGACCCGGCCCAGTTTGGCCAAGCTGCTTTCCGTGGTTTCCTGGACGAGGCGCTGGCTTTGCTCCGGCTCGTGGCGTAAGAGGTTGCGCGCTTCGGCCGCTTCGCGCTGGAGGGCAGCGGTGTCGCGTTCTTGGGTGATCTGGTAAAACGCGTAGATCGCCATGAGAACAAAGAGCACCGAAGCCACGGCGATGGTGGTGCTCACCGCGGCGTTGCGGCGAATGAGCTTCCAGATGATTTCCAGCGAACTCGGCGTCTTGGCCGAGATGACGCGGCCTTGCTGGTACGCCTCAATGTCGCTGAGAAAAGCCAGCAGACTGCGATACCGATTCTCCGGCGTGGGAGAAAGCGCCTTGAAGAGGATGGCGTCAAGATCGGAGTCAATCCGCCGGTTGTACTTGCTCGCCCGCTCGGGTTCGAAGGCTTCCAAGCGGCGGGAGTCGGCCAGCATGTTGCCGGTCGCGCGCATGCTCTTGCGCCCCGTCACCATCTCAAAGAGAATCGCGCCTAGGCTGAAGACATCGGCGGCTTCGTCGATTTCCTTGGCCGCGCGAGCCTGCTCTGGCGCCATGTACTCAATCGTGCCCAACACTTGGCCGGACATGGAAAGCTCACCGCCGTCCTCGCGGTGGAGCTTGGCCAAGCCAAAGTCCATCACCACCGGCTCGCCGTTTTCGCGCAGGAGAATATTGGCGGGTTTGAGGTCACGATGCAGTACGCCGGCTTCATGCGCCGCCTGCACGCCTTGGCCGATTTGATGGACCAAACTCAGCGCCTGCTGCTTGGGAAAGATTCGACCGGAGGTGGACGACTCATCCTCATCCTGCACGGGCCCGCTGGGCGAAACCGGAATCAACCCGGAGCCCAAGTCGGCTTCCTGGCTTGCCCGCGTGATGGAGCTCTTCACCTCACGGATCAGCTCGCTGAGTTCCGCTGTACTTTCCGAACCGTCCGAGCCGGCACTGCTCTGGCTCGCTTTGGTCTCCTTGATTGCCTCGGCCATCGATGACGCGGAAGAAGGAGTGCCCGGCCGGCGCATCAGATCGCGCAGCGAAACACCGTCCACCAACTCCATGGCGATGTAGTGTTGCCGCTCCCATTCGCCGACTTCAAACACGCGGCAAAGGTTCCGGTGCTGGAGACGGCTCATGATTTCCGCTTCGCGCTTGAAGCGCTTGATTTGGGCCTCGGTTGCCGCTTCGCCGGAGAGGAGCGTCTTGACGGCGACGCGGTTGCCAAACTGGTCTCGCGCCCGCCAAACTTCACCCATGCCTCCCCGGCCGATCGGGCGGTCCAGCCGGTAGCGCCCCAAGAGCCTCTCCGAACGCTCGGGTTCAGAAGCCGCCGTCTCCACGACCACCGCTGGGGTCTCTGTGACCTTCTTCACCGCTAGCGTGACCACCGGAGCGCTGACGCCTTTGACCTCCAATTGATAGCGATAGTAAAACTCGTAGACAGGATCCTCACCCTTCGGACCCCAGCCGATCACCCGCCCGGCCTGCCCCTCGGGCAGCGGCAACACCCGCTCCACTTTACCGCCCTCGGCAGACGAACCACCCTTCTCGTAATGATGCTCGGTTTCCGTCCGCGTGGTGGCAACCCAGCCTTTCGGCATCTGTCGTTCCACCTGCCGGTAGAAGCTTTCACTCAAGAGCACTTCACCTCCTCGAGCGGCGCCACACAGCCGAGAGGCGAGGTTCACCGCCGGGCCAAGCACCGTGTAGTTCTGCCGGGTCGCGCTCCCCATGTTGCCAAGCACCATGTCGCCCGCATTCAAGCCCACCCCGCAGGGCGGCAGGGTCTTGCCCGCTTTCTGGAACTGCTCGCGCAGGCGCTCCACCCGTTCCACCTGGTCGCAAGCGCAAGCCAAGGCGCGGAAGGCGTGGTCAGCAAAAAAGAGGGGAGCGCCAAAGAGCGCCATCACCTCGTCGCCGACAAATTTATCTACCGTGCCCCCCGCGATGGAGATCGCTTGCGCCACCTCTTCCATGTAGGCGTTGACCACGGCGCGGACTTCCTCAGGCGAAAGCTCTTCACTGAGGGCCGTGAAGCCGCGCAGATCCGTAAAGCTGACCGACATGAAGCGACGTTCCGGGAATTTGAAGGAACGCAGGTCTTGATCGGAAAGCTTGTCCAGATCGGCCGGGAAGTACTTGCGCGCATAAGCCCGCATCCGCTGTTGATCGGTGACGTCGTTCAACACGATGTCGCGCACCAACCCCGCCTGGCCGCGATGATGCATCCGCACTTCGAAGACCCGCTCGTGGGCATCGCGAGCCGTCCGGGGGGCTGATTCCCCCCGCCGGTCAGGTTCCTTGAGCAACCGCGTGACGTCGCCGCCAAAAAGCTTGGCCACCTCGTCCAACGGTTGGCCAATTAAGTCGCTCTTCTCCGCCTGTGCGTAGCGGGTCAGCTCGGTGTTCACGTAAGAGACCCGTCCATCGGCATCCACCCGCAAGGCCAAGACGTTCAGACCTTCGATGGACTCGGCCGCGCTTTCGCTCGCCTGGGCCTGAAGCTGAGCGCGAAGCTGCTCAAGCTCCTGACGCAAGCGCTCCATTTCACCATCCTTCTCCTTTGCCATGGGGACAACCTTGCCACCAGCATGCCAAGAAGCACCGCGAGGTCACGGCGGA
>CAWUJC010000452.1:0-3203 GCA_963922355.1 uncultured bacterium
TTCCAAAGGGCATCACGTCGATGTTCACTTAAGCTGTTCAGAGAGCCAGCCTGGGCTAAGACACGTCGTTCATCCTTGGGAAGTTGAGTCCGTAACAGAAAATCATCCAGTCCTTGCCACGGTGCTTGTCCGCGCTCGGCCACGATCCTCTCAGCGGAAATAGCACTGAGCCCTTTGAGCGTGCAGAGCCCCAATCGAAGGGTGGCATCATCTTCCACTTGGCAATCTGCACCCGAGGCGTTGACGCAGACGGGCCGGACGCGAATGCCATGCCGCTTCGCGTCTTTGATCAAGGTAGCCGGGGAATAAAATCCCATTGGCTGGTTGTTGAGCAGCCCCGCATAAAATTCCACGGCGCGATGGACCTTGAGCCAGGTTGAGGCATAGGCAAGAAGAGCAAAGGAGACGGCATGGCTTTCGGGGAAACCGTAGAGTGCGAACGATTGGATGGCCTCGAGAACTTTTTCCTGTGCTTCTTTGGCGACGTTCTTGCACTCCATCGCGGCATGGAGTTTGGAAGCGACCCGTCGCAGGCGTTCATCATTCCGGTTGAAGCCCATGGCCCGCCGAAGCTCTTCCGCTTCGGAGCCGCTGAAGTCGGCCAAGACCATCGCTATTTTAAGGACCTGCTCTTGAAAGAGGGGAATCCCGAGCGTGCGTTTGAGCACCGGCTCCAACCGTGGATCAATGTAGTCGATAGGCTCTTTACCATCCCGACGGTTCAGGTAGGGATGCGTTAGATTACCCGCAATGGGACCAGGGCGAATGATGGCAACGGACACTGCCACGTCGTAAAAGCATTTGGGCTTGAGTCGTGGGAGTGTGGCTTGCTGAGCGCGAGATTCGATTTGAAAGACACCAATCGTATCTGCCTTCTGCATGGCTTCGTAGGTGGGCGAATCGTCTTGAGGAATCTTCGCTAAGTCCACGGGGCGACCGCGCTCACTACAAAGCGTCAGGGTATCTTGGATGCAGGCCATCATCCCAAGCCCAAGAAAATCCACCTTGATGATACCGAGGTCCTCGCAATCATCCTTATCCCATTGCACGACTCGACGCCCAGGCATGGCGGCATTTTCTAGCGGGACGATCGAATCCAGCCCCTGGCTGCAAATGACCATGCCGCCAGAATGTTGCCCCAGGTGACGGGGCAGGCCGTAGACCATCTGATAAAGCCCGACAAGTGGGCGCAAGCGTGGGTGATTCTTGGGCACACCGGCTTTGGTGATTTGCTCGGTCAGCTCAATGGTATGGGGGAAGTCGCCATAGCCGAAGAGATCGCTGAATCTGCCCATGACATCGTCGGTGAAGTTGAGCACCTTCGCCATTTCGCGGAAGGCGCTCTTGCCGCGGTAGGTGATGACATTGGCCGTCATACCTGCGCCCGTGGGGGCGAAACGACGATATACTTCTTGGATGACTCGTTCCCGACGTTCTCCACTCGGTAGGTCCAGATCGATATCCGGCCAGCCTTGCCTCCCTTCACTGAGAAAGCGCTCGAAGAGAAGCTTCCCACCGATGGGATCAACCGCGGTAATTCCCAAGCTGTAGCATACCGCGCTGTTGGCCGCGCTCCCCCGCCCTTGCACGAGGATGTCCTCTTCCCGAGCAAAACGCACCATATCCCAAACGATCAGGAAGTAGCCCTCAAACCCGAGTCGGCCGATCAGATCAAGTTCATGCTCTAACTGTCGCCGAATTCTGTTCGTGACCTTGCCATAACGTTCAAGAGCCCCGCGGTAGGTTTCTTCGCGTAAACGACCGAGCATGGTTTCGCCGGGATCAACGGGAAACTCAGGGAAGGCGTAGCCGAGATTTTCCAAAGAGAACTCGAGGCGATCTGCCAAACGGACCGTGTTCGTTATCGTTTCAGGAAGGTCTGCAAAAAGCACCGCCATTTGCTGGGGGCTCTTGAGATGCGCTTCGCCGTTACGGGCCAAGGCGTCACCAGCCGCATCAAGATGCGTATGGAGCCGGAGGCAGGTGAAAGCGTCCAGTAGAGGGCGCCGAGCGGCCCGAGCATAGCGGACACCGTTGGTGGCAAGGAGGGGGAGGCCTGCATGATGAGCAAGCGTAACGGCCAACTTGATGATTCGTTCTTCTCCGCGTACCCGGTGGCGTTGTACTTCCACAAAAACGGAATCCGGCTCGAAAACCTCCATCAGTCGGTTGAGCACGGTTTGGGCTGAATCACGGTCGTTTCGTACAAGAGCTTGGTGAAAAGCGCCTTCTTCATCTCCGGTCAGGGCGACGAGACCTTGGGAGTGTTCAGCTAGTTCCTCCCAGCCCACTCGACTTTGGTTCTTCGGGGCTCGTAGCTTTGCTCGACTCAGTAAGCGACAAAGGTTCTGGTAGCCAGTCCTCGTTTCGACCAGCACGGGTAGCACCGTCTCGTCATTTAGGGTCAGCTCACACCCCACAATGGCCCTGACACCTGTAGCTTTACGTGCAAAGTGCAATCGAGGTAGGCCAAAGACGCCGTCGCGGTCACAAAGTGCTATTGCTGAGAGACCTACCTCAGCTGAGCGTTCTGCTATTTCTTGAGGGCACGACGCTCCAAGATGCCAACTAAAGGCACTTCTGGTATGGAGTTCGGCGTAGCAGGCAGACACGTCTTAAATAATACAAAAGAATAAATAACGCGCTATGCTTTTTTAATCTGAAATTATTTTTGAAAAAAAATTCATGGAAGCCGCAGACACAAAAAAATCTGCGAAACATAATTATTGTAAACAAAAAACATCTAAAAATATAGAGAATGATTCGAAAATAGCATATAAAGTGGTGTGGTGTTGACTAAAAGCTGAGGAAAAAGATGAAGAAGAGAAGATTTTTACTAACCATCTTTTAAAATAGTGGGTTGTCAGATTTGGGCTGTTGCACCATCCACTAAGTAGAGACTAGTGATGAAGCATCCGAACTCAACTTCAGCTACGCAGAAAACGGAAGAGTTAGCCCGGGAATTGGAAGCACGGGCGAAGCTTACTGCCGCTTTTTCCCAGGTGGAATGGGTTACGCGTAGTGAAGCTGCTGCCTTTCTCTGCATGAGTATGGCCACTTTGGATCGCTATCTGTCGGTTAATTCACGTTGGATAAGGACTCGCCACACCGGATCAAATAAAAGCGGCCTGAAAAGCATCTACCGCAAAGACATTCAGAATTTTCATCTTCGAACAGCAACAGGCGGGGAGGAAATACCCCAA
>CAWUJC010000453.1:0-3197 GCA_963922355.1 uncultured bacterium
CGATACGGGGGCGCTGAAGCAGATTCGCGTGCGCGATGGGTTGGATTACGCACTCGCCGCCGCCAAGTTGGCCGAGGAGTATGATTTGACCATTATCCAATGCAACACCTGGGGCGAACACAGCGTGCACTTTGCAGTCTCCAACCCCAGAATGGAGCGAATGGAATTTGCTAACATCGGCTGGAACAATTTGTATCTGGAGCCGGTCCTGGTGAAGGGGGGCATCAGCCGCGCGCCGGAAGCTCCGGGGCTTGGCTTGGTGCCGGATCCGGAAAAACTGGAAGCTTGGAACGTGGAGGATGAGTCATGAGTGAAGCGTTGCGTACCGTCTTAATCACCGGCGGCAGCCAAGGGATTGGCTTTGCCACCGCCAAGAAGTGTTTGGCCGAGGGCTGCCGGGTCATCCTCGTGGCGCGTAAACTGCCCACGCTGGAGAAAGCTGTGGAGCGCTTGGTCGAGCTTGGTTATGACCGGGAAAGGATCGCCATCGCAGCGGGTGACATGCTCGATTGCGAAGCCATCCCCAATCTCATTGCGAGCCTACCTTGGGTCGAAGAGGGCCTCTGGGGGCTGGTGCCCAACGCGGCTTTGGAGATCCTCAAGCGAGTGGAGGACTTCAACTACGAAGATATCCTCAACACCACCAAGATTAACGGGATTTCCCCGATTCTCCTGATCAAGCATTGCTACCCTTACTTGAAGAAGGTGAAGGGGAACGTGGTCTACGTCGGCTCCATTGCCGATTGGAAGCGCGACCAGCGCTACAGCGTCTACGGCGGCAGCAAAGCGTTCATGAAGTCCTTTGTGGGCCATGCCGGGCAGGAGATGGGCTTCGACGGCATTCGCATTAATTTGGTTTCGCCGGGGGCCACGGAAACCGAGCTGATGCAGCACATGCGTGACGTGGAGAAGGCCTGGCCCGAGGAGCACATCGAGGCCTTTACCAAGAGCATTCCGATGGAACAGCGCAACGGGACGCCTGAGGAAATGGCCGACGGGATTTGGTTTGCCCTCTCGGGACCGCGATATTTTCACGGAGAAGACTTGCGTATTTACGGCGGTCACCCCTAAATATCGCCTTCCGCTGTCGAAAGAGAAAACGTATTCTTTTCGGCGGCTCCTATTCGTCTATCCGAACAAAATCCTCTGAGTGAACATCTCCACGGTCCCATGTCGGGTACCGATGGTTTAACTTCCTGTCCCCATGTACACGACTCTGTACCTTGCGCCTTATGGCGACGACTCCTGGAACGGCTTCCAGGCCAAACCGAACGAAACCCGCACGGATGGTCCGCTTAAGACCTTCGACGAGGCCCGCAAGCGCGCCACCCGTCTGCGGAACCAGAACATGACCACGGGCACGGTCACCGTGGTTGTCGCCGGCGGACACTACGAGTTTAAGAACGCCTTGGGCTTTGAACTACGCGATCGGGGCATCAAATTTGTCGCCGCTCCGGGCGAAGAGCCGGTCATCGATGGTTCGGAAGCCATCGCGGGATGGACCGAAACCGAAGTCCATGGCAAGCGTTGCTGGACGGCAGAAGTCGGGCCGACTTTGGCCGACCGCGAAATCCCGCGCACGCTTTTTGCCAACGGCGAACGCCGTCCGCGCAGCCGCTATCCCAAGGAAGGTTGGCTGGCGATTGAGGACGTGCCGGACGCCCCGCTGGAGGGCTCCGGCCTCTTCGGCGGCCAGGCCTCTCGTTTTATCGTCAAAGAAGGCGACTTCAATCCAGACTGGCGCAATTGGAGCCAGATCGAAGCCATCGTCAACCACCTCTGGATCGAGGAACGCATGCCGGTGCAGGACTACGACGCCGACAAGCGCCTGTTAACCAGCACGCATCGCAGCATCTTTTCGCTCCGCAATGCCAGTTGGATGGGCGAGACACCGTGCGCCAAGTTTGTCTTCGAGAATGTCTTTGAGGCGATGAGCGAGCCGGGCGAGTGGTATGTCGACACCAACGAAGAGCGCCTCTACTACCTGCCGAAGGAAGGCGAGACCCTGGAGAACACGGAAGTTCGCTTGGCCTTGCAGACGCAGTTGGTGCGCGTCCATGGCGACGTGGCCAACAATCGTAAGCTGCGGGATATCCACTTCGAGGGCATCACCTTTACCCGCACCGACTGGTTGCATAACCAGGGCTGGGGCAAGTGGTGGGACCTCAAGACGCCGGAAGCCACCTGGCCAGAGCGCGACTCGTTCCGCCATTTTAACAGCAACAATTTGAACTCCGTGGCATTGAAGCCGGACGTGAAATTTGCCGCCGTGCCGCAGGCGGCGGCTGACTTGCCGGGCGCGATCAGCCTGGAGGCGGCCGAAGATTGCTCCTTCCTGAATTGCCGATTCCAGGGGCTCGGCTTGTATGCCATCGATGTGCGGGGCGGTTGCTCGCATCTGCGGATTCAAGGTAATCACATTGAGGACATCGGCGGGGGCGGCGTAAAGATCGACGGCGCAGACGAGCAGGGGAACCAGAATTTCCGCACCCATCACATTTATGTGGGCGACAACACCATTCGCCACTGCGCCCAAATCTATTCCAGCTCGATTGGCATCATCATCGTGCATGCTGATCGTAACGTGCTGGAGCACAATGAAATCTCGCACCAGTTTTACAGCGCCATTTCCTGCGGCTGGGTCTGGGGCTACGAGGAGAATCCGACCCACCACAACGTCATTCAGTACAACTACATTCATGACATTGGCTTGGGACGCCTTTCCGACATGGGTGGCATCTACATGCTGGGCGAGCAGGCCGGGACGCATATTCGCGGCAACCACATCCATGACATCAAGGGCAACCATTACGGCGGTTGGGGCATCTACCTCGACGAAGGTAGCTCCGAGATGACGGTGGAAGGCAACCTGGTCTACCGCACGAACTCGCAGTGCCTGCACGAGCATTGGGGCCGCGCCAACGTCTATCGCGATAACATTTTCGCCTTGGCCAGCCAGGCCTGTGCCGTCTTTGCCCACGAGGAGCACGACCTTTGGTACAACTATCCGTCGAAGGGCATTCTCTTCATGCGTAACGTGGTGCTATCCGATGGCTCCTCGCCGTTCATTGACGCGCAGCGTTATCTGGAAGCCAATCGCCTGGACAGCGATTTCAACCTCTTCTGGGATTTGTCGCAAGGGAAGGAACTCCCGCTCTGGAAGCTCGACCCCTTGGAGGGCATCGGTGGTGAGAAGG
>CAWUJC010000454.1:0-3193 GCA_963922355.1 uncultured bacterium
ACGTGTGCTCTTCCGATCTATGGTGGCGCCCAGGAGCTTCCACTCTCGCTCTGCCACCACTTGGTTCCCCTCTTCCAGCTTTAACTCGAACTCAGCCCGCACCAGGTTGGCTTTCTCCCGCTCGACCGCAAACTTGTAGTCGCGAGGATCAATCCGAAAGAGAACACTGCCCGCGTCGAATTGCCCCCCGGCAATCAGGTCTGGACTGCGTTCCATCACCTGCCCGGTCACTTGCGGTTGCACTTCAAGTTGCTGGAAGGATTGCACCGTCCCGTAACCACTGACCAGCGCCGGCTGCGTGCCCTGGCGGAGGGTTTCTGTCTGCACCAAGACCGGTTTCGGCGGAGCAGGCGGCACCGTGGCCGCACTCGGTTTTGCTAAAACCAAAAAGTAGGCCACCCACAAACCACCAGCCAGGATCGCCACCGCCAGGAAACCCTGTGCGGCTCGGGTAAAAATTTGTTTCGCGTTCATTTTCTCGATAAGTTGACGCCCTTATCCTCGGACGCGTTACGGGTTAAACCCTCTTTTGCTTGAGACGGTGCCGTGAGCTGTTTCATCCAATCCCCGCCCAACGCGCGGTAGAGTTGGGAACGGAAAAGGAGGAGATCGGTCCGGGCGCCCACCATGCGTTGCTGAACGTCTTGTAACGTGGCCACGGCCAGCAGTACATCGGTGTAGGCGATCAAGCCGTTGGCGTAGCGCGAGCGGGTTTCATCCAAAGTGGCTTGGGCAAACTGCTCCTGCGTCTCCAACCGCTTGATAAACTCCAGCTGATGCTTCTCCTGAGTTAGCGCGTTCTCCACTTCCTGGAGCGCCTCCAGATACGTCTGGCCAAAGAGAGCTAGCTGCTCGTCGACGATCGCCTTGCGGCGCTTCACTTCGGCGGCCCGGCGCCCGCCATCAAAGAGCGGCTGAAAGATGTTACCGAGGACGGAACCGATCTGTTGATTGAAGAAAGTCACGGGATCAACCGCCCGCCATTCGTAGCTCAAATCAATGATAAAGCGCGGCAGTTGATCCGCCACTGCGGAGGCGACTTCGAAATCGGCCGCCCGCAAACGAAGCATCGCCGCCTTCAAGTCCGGGCGGGTTTGGAAAAGATTCGCGGGCACGCCGACCTCAGGCATCGGGGGCAGGCTGCCTAGTTTATCCGTGGGGGCCAAATCGCCCAAGGTGCCCGGAGGTTTGCCGAGTAACACCGCGAGCTGGTTCATCGCCACCGTCATACGGGCTTCCGCCGGTGGGATTTCCGCGCGCGTGCCCGCCACTTGCTGGCGCTGTTGGAGCACATCCACAGCAGTCCCCTGCCCCTGGCCAAAGCGAATCTCCGTCAGCTCCAACAACTGCTCGCTGACTTGCAACTGCTCTCGCAACAAAGCCAGCAACACCTTCTGTTCTTTGGCATCATACCAGGCCTCAAAGACCAAACCGGAAAGCAGCAGCGCGGTTTCTTCCAAGTCTTGCCGCGTCGCCTTCAACTGCAATTCCGTCGCCTTGGTGGCAGAATAAATCCGCTGCCACAAATCGACCTCGTAACTTAGGCCAATCGAAACAAATACCCGGTTGGTGGAGCTTTCGGTTACGTCACCAGTATCCAGAAAAGGAATCCCTCCGGCACCGGTTCCCACATCAGGACTGCCAGACTCATCGCGAATCTGGTCACGCGTCGCCCCCAGGTCCAAGTCTAACGCCGGAAAGAGCTCCGAGCCCTGAATCCGCGCCTGGGCCAAAGCCTGATCAATCCGAGCCCAGGCCTGTTTGAGGTCAAAATTACCGACTTCGGCCAATTCCATGGCCTTGTCCAAGCCGGGATCTTTGAACTCCTTCCACCAGGGCTCCAACGCGGGCTGCCCATTGGTGACCGCAGGCTGCTGAGCATACTTCGAGGTCGCCTCCACGTCCGGTCGATCAAAGTCGCCCACTTGGTGAACCGCGCAGCCGCCCAAGAGCGGAAGCAACAAGACGGCAGCCTGCTTCACGACCGAACCTCCTCGGCGGTCTGAGCGGCTGTCATCGCTTTAACGGCCTGTAGCCCCGCCAGCGAAAAGCAGAAGATTTGTTCGGCCACGGTGTCGATGCTCTCTGGCCCGTAGCCATGGGGCGCGTGAAGGCGCTCCAGTACCGGGCCATTCTGTTTGTACATGAGGCATTGGCCCAGCACGCTGATGGTACAGAGGCGCACTTTCTCGGCCTTCGGATCCACCTCGAGCAAGGCAGCCAGAATGCCTTCCAAGAGATCGCAGATCGGCCGCATTGAGTTATCGATGAGCAAGTCCAACGCCCCGGTCGGCTCGCGCAACTCGTGGCCCAGGAGGTCGCGCACCACGTTATTGCCTTTCTCTCGCAGCATGCGATCAACAAACCAGCGGATAAAGAGGCGCAACTGCTCCTCCGGCTGATCGTCCAATTCGCTCATCTCCGGCGGTGGAGGGCTGGAGCAATCAAAGGCGTACTGCATCACCTCACGATAAAATTCGGACTTTCCCCCAAAGTGGTAGTTTACGGCGGCGGGATTCGTCCCGGCAGCTTCACAGATTTCGCGCACGCCAACCCCCGCGTAGCCCGAGCGTGCAAAGCACACCGCCCCGGCTTCCAGCAGGGTCTGCTTCGTATCTAAAGCGCGATTCGAGTTATCCGTCATTCAAACAACTGTATCAAACATCTGTTTGAGTGCAAGTCGCGTCTATACTCAGTGGTATAATCCTAGTTCCTTCCCTCTCTTAGCCAAGAGTGCAAAAGCACCGTTTACCTAGAGATTTAGGCTTTCTCTTCGGCGGCATCGCGGTTGACCAACTTCTTCACCGCGCGGGACATCTTCCGCATGGTCTTGGAGCCCTGGGGCGCTAGATCGTGCAAGTCCTGCACAAAACCGGGGTAAGAGGTGTTGATGCAACGAGCGTTGGTGATGCGCGTCGTCCCGCTGGCAAAGAGGCCCAGAATCGCCGCCGACATAGCAATGCGGTGATCCCCATGGCTCGGTACCTTGGCGGCCTTGATCGGGCGGCCCCCACGTATGATCATCCCGTCCTTCGTCTCCTCCGCGTCCACATTAAAGGCGCGAAGCGTGCTCACCATGGCGGCGATACGATCCGTTTCCTTCACGCGCAGCTCCTCGGCGTCGGCGATGACGGTTTCGCCCGTGGCCAAAGCGGCCGCCACCGAGAGGATCGGCAGTTCATCGATCAGATTC
>CAWUJC010000455.1:0-3188 GCA_963922355.1 uncultured bacterium
GTCGAAGAACGTTGCAGCGGGTGGCCTTGAATTAACCAGCGATATGGGCGCCCCCCTTGACGGGGCGGAAGCGGTGTTAATAGCGGTTGGGACGCCGACCCGGCGCGGTGATGGCCCCGCAGATCGTCAGTATCGTCTTTGAGGGCGGCGCCTTCCGGGCCGAAGACGTGGCCGCCACGGCCTCCGCGCTCCAGGCCTTTGCCCTCGGGATCGCCGGCTACTCCATCATCAAGGTGCTGATCCCCTGCTTCATCGCGCTGGATATGCCCAACACGCCGTTCAAGGTCAGCTGCATCGCGGTGGGCGTGAACGTGGTCCTCGCCACCTTCTTCTTCTGGTTCCTGGAGTTAGGGGTGACCGGCCTGGCGCTCACCGTCTCGCTGGTCATCCTGATTAACATGACGCAGTTGCTGGTTTACATGGCTTGGCAAGCGCCGTTGGGTAATTCGGCGGACTGGTTGGCCTTCGGCAGCCGCTTGGTCGTCTCGCTGGGAGCGCTGGCCGGGATCGCCTTCCTCGCTGGCTGGTACGCCGAGACCATGGAGAGCCGTTGGCTCTACGTCATCGTCACCCTAGCCGGAGTGGGCGTGGCGGGGATGGCCTACTTTGCCGCCTCGCTCATGGTTGGCCTCCGTGAAACGCACGAGCTCGTCGGCATGGTCCGCCGCAAGCTAGGACGGTAAAAGGGGCGGGGCGGTTGAAGACAGATGACGAGGGTGAGTGACGCTGACCCGCTGACCCAATCCCACATGAGGCCACAAAAAAACCGCCGCTGCACAACAGGCCAGCGACGGTTTAAGTGAGGAAACTTAGAAAGTCTTAATACCAGTATTCCATATCGGACGGCGGGTACGGGCGCACCACCATGGAATCGTAGGGTTCCATCTTCATGGAAGAGTAGGACCAGCCATCAGCCAGCGGGAAAGGTGCCGTGACTACTTCAAACACGCCCATGCCCATGTCCATGATCATGCGGGACGGGCCTTGGACCAGCAGGCCCTTGGAGAAACCAACGGTCGCGCCTTCGGTCTGCAGGAGTTCCCACTGAGAAACGAGGATTTCCGCCGGAGAGAAAGCAATGTTGGCGATGCCGCGGCCGAGCTTATCGTAGAACGTGGGGCCCTTCGGCATGGAGATGTCGGCGTGAGCCACACCCAGCAGGCAGAACAAGGCGATGAGCGGGAAAATCTTCTTCATGAAGCTATTTGTTAAGGATATTTCCGTAAAAAGCAACCTTTTTCCTGAGCGAAAATGTTAGCGATCCATATTTTTCAGGAAAATCTCCTGGCGTCGCTCCAGCTCTCGCCGCATCCGTTGGGTCTCGGTCGCATCCAAGAAGCCGTTCTGATCTTCGTCGTATAAGTTCATGAAGTTAAGGCGCTGAAGGTAGACATTGTAGTGCATGGACTGGGCCTCAAACGGATCCAGGCGCTTGTTACCGTTCTTGTCGTACTGCTTGATCAAACGCTTGTGGTGGACGTAATGGTCCTGCATCTGGCGGGTCTTCTCCCGGTCATCCAGCTTACCGTTCCCGTTCTTATCATACTTGCGCAACATGGCGGCCTGATGCCGTGCTTTGACTTCAGCCGGGCTCTCGCCGTAGGCAAAGTCCTCCACCTTGCCGCTGGTTGCGCGGCTAAAGGAGAAGCCGGGACTGGGCTTGGGGATGTTTCGGACCTGGGGTTCCTTTTTCTTTTTCTTCGCATCCGGCTGGACCTCGGGGGCAGCTTCTTCCGCGTCTTGCGCGCAGATGGAGTCAGGTAAAAGCAGCAGGCCGACAGTAAGCGCAAGGAAACACGCCCAACGGCCACAACAACGTAAATGCATCGGCCTATCATTACGACTTCCCCTGGGAGACGCCAGCCAAAAAGCCGGGCTTCGGTCCTCGCCTTTTGCATCGACATCCGCCACCTGAACGCCTAAGCAAAAGGCATGAAACGTTGGTTAAGCCTTACCGTAGCCAGTCTGGCTCTGCTGGCTGCTTGCGCCAGCCCCCAAGCCGGCTCTGTCAGCACGATCCCCTGGGAGATGCGAGCCGAAGACGATGGCCTGACCGCCCAACAGTGGGGCTTCTTTGAGTCCAACAACATCTACACGGGCCAAATCGGCAATCCACCGCCGACCTAATCCCCGCCGCCCTGTCATGATTAGTGTTACCCCTCAATCCGGCGACGACTACGAGGTGACGGTGCGGTCCGTCAATACCACGCGCCACTTGGTCACGGTCTCGGACACCGTGCACAACAAACTTGCCCCGAGTGCGAGCAAGGAAGACTTGCTCACCGCCTCCTTCGAGTTTCTCCTCGAGCGCGAGCCTAATACCTCGATTCTCTCCCGCTTTGACCTGCCGCTCATCGGGCATTACTTCCCCGAATTCGAACGCGAGATGGGCGAGAAGTTCGCCAACTAGCTAAGTGGAGCAACTTCGGCCGGCTCGCGGATTTCGATCTTCGGCATGTTTTCCGGCGGCGTCCACGTCCCTTCGTAGTGGGTCTTTACCCAAGTGCACATCGCCTTGACCACGGGCCGGATATCCTCGCCTTTCGGAGTCAGGTAGTAGGCCGCACGCGGGGGATTCTCCTGATACTGCTCCTTCACTACCAAGCCAGCATGCTGGAGACGCTTGAGCCGGTCGGCCAAGATATTGGTCGGGATTCCTTCTGGTGAGGCCAAAAACTCACTGTACCGGGTCTTGCCCATCAGGAGATCGCGGATCACCAGGAGCGACCAGCCGTCGCCTAAGATATCCAGCGCACAAGACAGCGGGCACGGCGACCGGGCAAAGGGCTCGCCCGCAACAGTAGTTTTTGGTTTCCGAGGCATAAAGGGTAGCGAAACATACACAAGAACTTGTAATAAACAAGTGCAGCAAGACGTCTTGGCCTCGACAAAGGCTTGCCCCTCAGGCCCCGGCCCCCTATTGCTAAAGCAACATGGCAGAGTGGTATTACGTGGAAAATGGTGCGCAGGCGGGGCCCGTCAGCGCAGAGGAACTGCAGCATAAAGTCACAGCTGGTTTATTGCCGCCTGATAGCTTGGTCTGGATGGAAACCCTCCCCGAATGGACGCCCTTCTCGGCCATCCCCGAACTCCAACCAGCCGTCACGCCTCCTCCTCCCGCGGTCGCTCCGGCTCCGGTCGCACCTTCTGCACCGGCTGGTCCAGCCGCACCGACCCCAATGTCCTTG
>CAWUJC010000456.1:0-3184 GCA_963922355.1 uncultured bacterium
ATCCGCCGCAAATAGACGTACATCGCGCGGTCACGCCAGGCGATTTTTTGGGCCGGAAGCATGCCGCATCATGCCGTCGCCCGCGAGCGTTTCCAAGCCTTGAAGGCGAGGTAGCACTTGCGCGGCGTGGAGACGTAGACCCGGCGTTTGAGCACTTGATAATCGGCTCGTTCGATTTCTTCCAGAATGCCGGAGTAGATGTAGCGCATCGACCAGACCGTGAGCTGCGAGCCGTCGGACGGCAAGAGGACGATGCCCGCCTCACTCTTGAGGTAATGCTCCCGCGCCCGCCCAATCTGAAAGCGCAACATGGCCCGGAAGGATTCGGTCAAGCGCCCCTCGCAGATATCGTCCTCGCTCACGCCATACTTTTCCATTTCGTTGGCGGGGAGATAAATCCGATCGCGCTCAAAGTCCTCGCCAATGTCTCGCAGAATGTTGGTCAACTGCATGGCGATGCCCAGCTCAATGGCCGGCTCCAGCATCTGCTCGTCTGGATCGGCAAAAATATGCGTCATGATCAAGCCCACCACACTTGCCACGTGGTAACAGTACTGCCGCAACTCGACCCAGTTTTGCAGTCGGACGCGCCCCTGATCCATTTCCACGCCCGTGAGCAAATCCCGGAAGTAAAGCTGGGGGATGCGGTAACGGCGGATCGTCTCGACATAGGCCGTCAGCCACGGCAACTCGGCCGGAGCAACGACCTCGCCGTCCTCGTAGCAACGGTCGACCAGCAGCCGCAATTCCTTCATCGCCTGGGCGCGGGCTTCCGCGTCCGGCGCCAAGTCGATCGCGTCGTCGATGTGCCGACACATGGCATAAACCGCATACGCTGCCATCCGCTTGTCTTTCGGCAAAGTATGGGAGGCAAAGTAAAAGCTGCGGGCATGGTGCCGCGTCATCGCCTTGCAAACAGCAAAGGAACTTTCCACGGGCTGAGCACTCGCCATAGATGCCTATCATTCCCTGCGGCAGCCGATAAGCTATCAAAAAGGAACCAGCACAAGAGGCAGTCCGAAAACTCCCGCGTGCCCGCGCCAGTAGGATTTTGAACGCAGGGCTAGGCGCGACAATTGAGCCTATTGAATTCAATAGGTGATTGAAGAGCAACAACGCCATGCGGCCAAAAGATACCGGCCTCAATGGGTTTTCGGACAGCCTCCTAGGCTGGGGCATTCGCCGCGATCATCCCACGAATCTGGGCCAGCGTGCCGCGTAGCCCGGCTCCTTGCTCGGGAGTAAACGCCACATCGTCACAAGCTTCTTCCGCCTGGGCGAAGAGTTCCTGCATGCGGGCGCGGAGCAGATCAACGGCACCCGCTTTTTCAATCAACTCACGAATCTTGAGGATGGACGAGTCTTCGAGCTGCCCAGAACTCAGGCAAAGCTGGAGGAAGCTGCGGTCCATTTCGTTCAGCCGCTCAAAGGCCAGACGAAGCAAGAGCGTCTTCTTTCCTTCCAGCAGGTCCGTCTGCATGGCGCGGTCCTGGAGATCAAAGTGGGAATACTCAATCAAATCGTTCTGCATCTGGAAGGCCAGCCCCAACGGTTCCGTCAGCCGAGTCAGCGCGTCGAGCGACTCGGGCGAGGCCCCGGCAAAAATGGCCCCCATCACGCACGGCGCTTCAAACGTGTAGCGTGTGGTTTTGAGCGTGTACATCTGCTCGATCTGATCCTGCGAGGTTCGCGAAAGATCGCGCGTCCCTAGCAAGATGTCGTTGATTTCTCCGGCACCCGTATCCGTGAGGTAGCGGAGGAAGCGGGAGAGCGCGGCATCGCGACGGTCGCTGGGGAAGTCGTTGCTGTGGAGCGTCTCGATGGAGAGAGAGAACAGCATGTCGCCCATCACGGTCGCAACGTTCCGGCCAATCCGCTCGGCGTGACGATGGCGGCCCATGCGGTCTTCGACCGTTTTGTGGAAGGTGGGAAGGCCGCGACGACGCTCACTCTGGTCGATAACGTCATCGTGAATGAGGATGAACGCGTGAAGCAGTTCGAGCGAAACGGCCACTTTCAGCAGGTGCCGATCGTTGGCCGGACGGTCGCCGCCAAAAATCTGGTAGCTGCGCAACAACAACAACGGGCGAATGCGCTTGCCGCGACGGGTGACGAATTCAGACAAATCATGATACAGCGGCTCGAAGAGTTCCCCGTAGTCATAACGCTCCGCGTTCTGAAGGAAAAACTCTTGGAGATAGAACTCCACCTCGGAAGCCAATTCCTTATAAGCCGCTTTTTGATCCGTGCCTGATTTCATCTGCAAACCGCCTACTATTACGTTTACTTTGTGGTATAAGCAACTGTTGAACTGAATTTATTTTGCTTCTAGCTTTGATTTCTTGAGCACGCGCTGGGCCAAATCGGCAATTTCTTGGCGCACCGGTTTCGCGACTTGGATGCCCTCCACCCCGGTCCACTGGTCCCACGCCGAAGGCGCACCGCCGGGGTAAACCACCTCAGGCAGCTTGGCGGCATCGATCGGGCCAAACAAAGTTTGCACCAAAATCACGGCGCTCAGATACGCCCCCAAGCCGGTGGGATGGCTACCGTCCGCGACGTGAAGTTTCCAGCTCGGATGCTCGCGCCGAGCCAATTCCCAGGCTTCCCCCACCGGGGCAATTTTCGCCCCGGCTGCCCGTGCCGCCTCGCGATAACCATCCGCCAAAGCCCGATGCATGGAAGCCGCGTTTGCCCGGTGAACGTCTGACAACTTAGGCTCAGCGTAGGCCCAGGTCTGATACATGACCGGTTGCGCCGAGGCACGACGTACTTTTTCTCCCAAACGCTGGGCCGCGACCTTCGTCTTTTCCGGCGCCATCACGGGTGTGTAGCTCTGGTCCTGCAACACCACGAAATCCCAAGACTTGGCGCGCAACGCCTGCTCGGTTGCCGGATCATTCAAATGCTGGACCAAGTTCCACCCGCCTGGCGTTCGCATTTGGTACGCCATGGAATGGCCTTGGGCGGCGGCAATTTGCTGGATGAGTTCAGGCAAGCGATGTGAGCCCGTGTAGCTGTTACCCAAGAACAGCACCTTGGTGGGAATTTGGGTTGGTTCCGAACTTCCATCCGGCTGGCAGGCCGTTAAACCCAGGGCGACAAGCGCCACCAAAACCAGCGGAGTAAACCAGAGAAACTTCATTCGTTTCCTCTAACTAGGCGGCAGTTCCCGCAGGCGATG
>CAWUJC010000457.1:0-3184 GCA_963922355.1 uncultured bacterium
GTGTGCCGATCAGGACGACTCCCTCTTTGCCTCCACAGAGACGTTGGTGACCCAGGAGGTTGGCCTTCGCGCTCTGGAGCAGTATCGCGAGATCGTCGCCCTTTGCCCGCCCGATTGCCTGGAACGCAATCCGATCCATGTCTACGAGGCGTTGGTTAGCGAGGAACATCCGGCGGTCTATTGCCCCTTTGCCTACGGTTATTCCAATTATGCCCGACTGGGCTATGGAACCCGCCTGCTGCATTTCGGCAACGTGGTGAGTGGCCCAAGCGGCAAGCCCTTGCGCACGACCTTGGGCGGGACGGGCTTGGCTATTTCGCAGAACTGTCAGGCGATGGAAGTCGCCGCCGACTTTGCCCAGTGGGTGATGAGCCCGCTCTGCCAGTCCACGCTCTTCCTGGAGAATGGGGGCCAGCCGGGGCACCGCGCTGCCTGGGAAAACGAGGCGGCGAATACGCTCTGCCATGGTTTCTTCCGCGATACGCTGGCCACGTTAGATCGGGCCTACCTGCGTCCTCGCTATCACGGCTACATGCATTTCCAGGATGAAGCCTGCCTCGAAGTCTACGCCTACCTCAAGGGCGAGAAGAGCGCCGAAGCCGCCTTCACGCGGATGAGCGAGATCTATCAGGAATCGCTCAAGGACAATCCCGCCATTGAGCGTATCGCCAACCCGGCGGGATAGGTTCTCACGGTAACCTTACTCAGCCATGAACTCGGCCCCGCTCCCTGCGGGCGCGTTGATCGGACGGAGCGTCTCCAGTTCGCCCGGCGCGAAGTCGAGCTGGATGACCGGAACCGTATTGGCGAGATCGAACGGGAGTTCCCGCAAGCGCAAGGTCGGCTCGGCATCCACCATCGGCCCGTAGCCCGGCAGGCGGTTCACCGTCCAAGTCACAGGCTCACCGGTGTTTAGCATCGTCGCTTTGAGCGGGGAGAGGCCAATCGGACGTAGATTGATCGCGTTGACCGCAGGCGCTTGGTGGATGATGACGAAAAGAGAATCGCCCTGGCGGGTGAGAAGAAAGCCGTCGCGCGCGGTGTAGCCGGGCAGGGGCGTGGCATCGACCAAGGCGGGTTTCACTTTCTTGAACCAGGCACCGGTTTGGCGGACGATTTCGGCACCTTCCTCCGGCATGGTACCGTCGGCCTTGGGGCCCACATTGAGTAAGTAATTGCCGCCTTTGGCCATGAGCTTGGCCACGCTTTGCTGGAAGTAGAGTGGCGTGTAGTAATCCTCATCGGTCTTGTAGCACCAGCTGTAGTGGCCGACCGCTTGGCAGGCTTCAGTCGGTTCCTGGAAGACGGCCAGTTCGTCGACCGAATCGTCCCAATCACGTTCGGGCGTGCCGAAGTCTCCGGGGTCGAACCCGCGGTTGTTGATCACCGCCGCCGGCTGCAACTTGCGAAAGAGGTCGTTGTGCTGGGTCGTCTTGATTTTCTGTACATTGGCGTCCCACCAAAGGCCGTGGATCTTGCCGTAGCGGGAGCCTAGCTCTTCCACCTGCCGCAGCAGATACTCCAGATAGGCATCCCAACTCGCGTCGGGGGAGACGGGCTTCTCCAACTCATAGGGGTTACCCGCGTGCGGATAGAGCGGGCAGTGCAGATCTGGAATGGACATGTACAAGCAAAGCGGAACACCGCGGCGCTGGCAGGCTTCGGCCAAGTCGCCGACCAGGTCGCGTCCTGCTGGGGTGTTGGTCGCCTTGTAGTCGGTGGTGTCCGTATCCCAGAGGCAGAAGCCATCGCAGTGCTTGGTCGTCAGGCAGATGTACTCCATGCCGGCTTCTTCCATCAGGTCGAGCCAGGCGTCGGGCTGCCAGTCCTTGGGGTTAAACTGCGAGAGGTAGCGGTCACGGTACTCTTGCTGGCCGCGGGGCCAACGCCACTGTTCTTGCTCGTGCCATTCGCCGAGCGAGTAGAGGCCCCAGTGGACGAAGAGGCCGAAACGTTTTTCAAAGAACCAGTCGCGCTCGTCACCGAAGCGCTTGATCGAGGTAGGGGAAGTCATGGTTAGCGAAAGATAGAGTTAAGCGGAGAAACGGTGAAGTTCGGCTTCAGGTAACGCGTTCAACTCCGGCGCAAAGCCGAGGCCAAAGGGCGCAGCGTTGACCGAGTCCAGTTGCAGGTGGCCGTGGTCGGCGCGGAGAGTAGGCGTACCATCCGGCAGGGTTTCGTAAAGATCGGCGTGATGTTCCAAGACACTTTTCTGGCTTTCTGCCGGGAACATCGCCAGGCCGGTGAAGTAGTGGTGACCGTTACGCTCGACCGAGGCGTTGCCCAACAGCGCCTGGGCGGCGAGGTCTTGCAAGAGGGCAATTGGCCCAACATTGGCGAGGTCTTCGCCGCTCATCAGCCAGCCGCGTTCGTCGGGAGCCGACTCAGCTCGGGCGGCGATCAGGCAGCGATTGCGCAAGCCCTTGAAGAGGCCCTTGCAGTTCTTGTGCGAGACGCCGGCGTAGCCGCGCTCCAGAGCACGCGGGAAGTCTTCCAGCGCGCCGTCAGATTCATCGATCAGAATCGGCACCGACCGGGGCCAAGCGGCGCGGACATCCCCCGCGCTATCGGCCAACGCGACGGTGCGTTTGATCGGTTGTTCGATGAAGGCGAGGTGCTCGAAGAAAGCCGAGAGCGTGGCATCGGCGTAGACGCGTTCGCCGAAGGCGGTCATTTCTTCGGGCTGGGCAAAGTTCTCGTTGCCGTCGAGGCTGAAGCGGAAGTCCGCTGGCGCGCATTCGGTGATGACCTCGGCAATGGCCCGGAGCCGCTCGAGGTCAGCGTCAAAATTGCCGCTGAGCTTGAGCTTAAACTCCCGCAGCGAGTAGTGGCGGATGCAGGTTTCCAGTGCTTGGGGGAGGCCGTCGCTCAACCGGTTCTCCTCCGTCAGGTCAGCTTCACGCAGCGGATCGGCCAAGCCCACGGTGTGGCGGAGGGTGGCGGTGGCAAGTGGTTCGGCCGGGAGGAAATCGGCGGGTTGGCGTCTGGCTAGTTCGGGCGAGAGCGCCCCCAAATCGATGCCCAGTTCATTGGCGTGAATGAGTTGCCAGAGCGGCTGACCCGCCAGTCGCGCCACCGCATCAAGCATGGCGCGTTCGGCCAGCGAGACCCCAAAGTGTTGGAGCAACGCCGGGCGCGGAGAATTTGTCATCCGTTGAGTGTAGAGCGCTTGCCACCAGGCAAA
>CAWUJC010000458.1:0-3174 GCA_963922355.1 uncultured bacterium
CGCTGGGAAGCCTGCATCCGCGCCTTATTGGCGGCGGGTGTGGAACGCTTTATCGAAGTAGGCCGGGGCGGAACGCTGGCCGGGATGATCAAACGCATCGATGCCGCCGTGCCTTGCGTCTCAGTGGGTACCTTGGCGGAATTGGAGGAAAAGAAGCATGAGCTCGCTTAACGGAATGAAAGCCATTGTCACCGGTGCTAGCCGTGGCCTGGGGAAGGGGATTGCCCTACGTCTGGCCAAAGAAGGCGCTGACGTGGCCTGTATCGCTCGCAGTGTGGAATCGGCCCAGCCGACCGTGGATGAAATCAAGGCCCTTGGTCGCGAGGCTAAGGCCTACGGTGTGGATGTCTCCGACGAAGCCGCCGTCACCGCGGCCGTGGAAGCCATCGCCGGGGACTTCGGCGGGGTGGATATCCTGGTCAATAACGCCGGGATCAACCGCGATGGCTTGCTCGCTCGGATGAGCAGCGAGGACTGGGACGCCGTGGTCGACACCAACCTGAAGGGTGCTTTTTATTGGACCAAGCCGGTGACGCGTTTGATGGCCAAGAAACGGGCCGGACGCATCATCAACATGTCGTCCATCATTGGCCTGATGGGCAACGCCGGACAAGCCAACTACGCGGCCTCCAAAGCAGGGCTGATCGGTTTCACTAAGAGTGTGGCGCGGGAGTTTGCCTCGCGCGGTATTACCGCCAACGTCATTTGCCCGGGCTTTATCGAGACCGATATGACGGCGGCATTATCCGAAAAAGTACAGCAGGATATCCTCAGCCGCGTTCCCCTCGGTCGCATGGGCCAAGTGGACGATGTGGCAGGCTTGGTGGCCTTCCTCGCCGGACCGGATGCGGCTTACATGACCGCGCAAGTGCTGACCGTGGATGGCGGGATGATCCACTAGATACCGCCGCAAAATTAATTATTTATCCAAAACCTCAAAATAAGGGTTGCCAAAGCCCCCGGTGCGGATTAACAACGCAGCTACAAAAAACACCCCCTATATTTATGTCCGACAAAAGCATCGAAGAGAAAGTCAAAGATATCATCGTGGAGCAACTTGGCGTCAACGCCGAGCAGGTGACTCCGGAAGCCAAGTTCATTGAAGACTTGGGTGCCGACTCGCTCGACACGGTGGAGCTGGTGATGGCCTTCGAAGAGGAATTCAACGTGGAAGTTCCCGACGAAGAAGCCGAAAAGCTCCAGACCGTAGGCGACGTCATCAAGTACATCGAAGACAAGAAATAGCACGCTTCTCGCGTGCAAGCGGATGGGGGCACCCTGGAAAGGGGGTGCCCTTTTTTCGTTAGCCATCACCCACCTTTCACGCTAGGGTTGCCAACTATGAGTCAACGTCGCGTTGTCATTACAGGTACCGGTGTCGTTACGCCTTTGGGCAATGATGTGGCCAGCTTCTGGGCCTCCTGTGTGGAGGGCCGCAGCGGCATCGGTCTGCTCCAAGCTTTCGACACAGAAGGCTACGACTGCAAAATCGGCGGTGAGGTGCACGACTTTGATCCGCCGGCCCATTTCAACGTCCCGAAGGACGCCCGTCGCGCCGACCGGTATGCCCAGCTGGCCATGGCGGCCGCCAAGGAAGCTTACCGCGAAGCCGGACTGGAAGAAGCCGAACTGAACTTGAAGCGCTCCGGCGTGATCATTGGTTCTGGCATCGGCGGGTTGATTTCGCTGGAAGCCCAGCACACTGCCCTGATGAACAAAGGGCCGAACCGCGTCTCGCCGTTCATGATTCCGATGATGATCACCAACATGGCCTCCGGCCTGGTGTCCATCGAGTTTGGTTTCCGCGGTCCGAATTTTGCCGTCGTGACCGCTTGCGCCACGGCGAACCAGTCGATCGGCGAAGCGTGGCGCTTGATCCGCAACAACGAAGCGGAAGTGATGATTGCCGGTGGTAGCGAAGCGGCTTGCTCACCCCTGGGTATCAGTGGCTTTGCCGCCATGAAGGCGCTTTCCACCCGCAACGACGAGCCGGAGCGAGCCTCCCGCCCGTTCGACAAAGACCGTGACGGCTTCGTCATGGGCGAGGGTGCCGGAGTGGTGGTGATCGAAGAACTCGAGCACGCCAAGAAGCGCGGTGCGAATATTTTGGCCGAAATTACCGGTTACGGCATCAACGCCGACGCTTACCACATGACGTCGCCCATCCCGGACGGGGAGGGCGCTTCCGACGCCATGAACATCGCGCTGGCCCACGGCAATTGTGCGCCGGAGGAAGTCGACTACGTCAATGCCCATGGCACGTCCACGCCGATGGGTGACGTTTGCGAGACCAAGGCGATCAAGCGCAGCTTTGGCGAACACGCCAAGAAGATGGTGGTGAGCTCGACGAAGTCGATGACCGGCCATTTGCTGGGTGCCGCTGGCTCGGTCGAACTGATTGCCTGCGTGAACGCCATTCGCAACAGTGTGGTGCCCCCGACGATCAATTTGGAAGATCCGGACGACGAGTGCGATTTGGACTACGTGCCCAACACGGCTCGGGAAGTGCCGGTAAAGAAGGCGATCAACAATTCCTTCGGGTTTGGTGGTCACAACGCCTCGATTCTGGTTGAGAAGTTCGAGAGCTAGCTGCTTCCCATAGCCGCTGCCCGCAACAGCCTGTTGATGCCGGAGCCCCGTTGGTTCCGGTCTTTTTCCCAACCGCCCGAACACCTCCCATGGACCTTTCTTCCCACATCACTCGTTTCCGCGCCCGCTTTGAAGAGCTGGAGAACGAACTCGCCAAGCCTGATCTTTTTAACGACCAGAAGCGCGCCCAGGAGGTAACCCGCGAGCACGCTCGGCTGAAGGAGATTCTCTCCATTGCGGTGAACTACGAACAGCTCACCAACGACCTGAAAGAAGCCAAAGAGATGGCGGACAGTGGGGACGAAGAGATGGCTGAGCTGGCCGCGGAAGAGCTGGAGCGCATCCCGGATGAACTGGAGAAGGCAACCCAGCAGCTCCGCTTTGCCGTCGTGCCGCCTGAGGCGACGGACTCCCGCAATACCATCGTGGAAATCCGCGCTGGGACGGGCGGTAACGAAGCGGCCCTCTTTGCCGCCGATCTCATGCGGATGTACCAGCGTTGTGCGGAACGCACCGGCTGGAAGGTGGAAACGATGGAAGCCAGTGCGGCTGACCTGGGCGGCGTGCGCGAAGTGATTTTCCAGG
>CAWUJC010000459.1:0-3157 GCA_963922355.1 uncultured bacterium
CCATGTTCTCGCTGGCCTTTGATCACCGACCGGAGCTGCTGACCGGCCTGCTGATGTTGTGGGCGGTGGCCTACCTCGTTGGCTTGCCGCGGGTGTCTCCGTTGGAAGCTCGACTCGGCTTCTGGTTCTTCCTGTTGATTTGCTTTTTGCTCCCGACGACGCATCCGATGGGCTTTATCTTTGCCGGGGCAATGGGGCTAGTCTTGGGCGGGCTGGCCATTGCCGGGCGCTGGCCTTGGCGGGACTACGTGGTCATGGCTTTGGCGATGGTCTTGGGGGTTGTGGCGGCGGGGGTTTACTTTTACCTGCACCCCGCTGCGCAGATTCAGTTTCTAGACCATGCTGCCTACAATGCGCTGCCTTTTGCCTGGGGCTCGTCCTTTCTTGTCTTTATTCGCGAAACGTATCCGCCCTTGTATATTGGCATTCCGCTTCACCTTCTCGGCTTCGCGGGGGTGGTGTATTTTATCTACCGGCCATGGAGCGGTCCGAAAAAATCGTCCAAGAAGTTCACCGCGTTTCGCATGGAGCACGTCGCCTGGCTGTATCTGATCAGCCTGGTGGGAGCGCTCTTCTTTCACAACAAGGATTACCTGGGTGCTCTCTTCCCCTTTGTTCTCCTCGCCGCTGCCGCTCTTTTCGTGGTCATCCTGTCACGCTTGCGATCTTGGGCGAGGTTCGCGCTTGTGGTGGTGGCGGTGGGGATGATCGCCCTCAACGCCGCGCAGTGGCCGTCACGCACGCTCAAGTACGCCAAAATCGGGTTGCCCAATTTGCGGGCTGACATCAACGACTTCTATGCCGGTCTGCCGGGTGAGCCTCGCTTGGTCATCCCGATCAAGATGTGGCAGGCCGCGGCGGTGCATCACCGCTCGGGTGAGGTCTTCATGGCGACGCTACCGCACCACGCCACGCCGGAGCGTCGCGCCGCCTACGAGCGTTATGTGGGAGAGCAGGTGGAAGCCGGCGATTTGGTCGTCATCGACCAGAAGTACGGTCTGCAGCCGACCTATTATTTCCCGGCCGGGCTGCTGCTGGAACCGGAGACACGGCTCAAGCGCATCCTGGATTTCTCCGGGAAAAAAGGTGGCGTTTCCCTTCGGCGGAACCGGAAGCGAGTGGGCGGTTTTGATCTCCAGGTCTATCGCTTAGTGCGGCCAGACCAAGCGTCACCTCGGGCGATTGCCCCGCCAGCGCCAGGAAAACGTCGGGCGCCGGACAGTATTTCCGAAGTTTACGCCAAGTAATTCGTCCCCATGGGCGGTTCTGTTTCCCTGGTGTGATCCTCTTGCCAAAGCCGAAAGCACCCTCTAGGTTAACCCTTCCCTGGGCAGAACCCCCTGTTTTGCCCGTTCATCATCTCCTATTTACTGCATCCCATGTTTAATTGGCTGGTTAAGAAAGTTGTCGGCACCCAGGCCCAGCGCACCATCAAGAAAATGCTGCCCTTGGTCGAAGAGATCAACCGGCACGAAGAAGCCCTGCAATCGCTGAGCGACGAGCAACTCCAGGCCAAGACCGAGGAGTTCAAGCAACGCTTGGAAAAAGGCGAAACCACCGATGACCTCTTGCCCGAGGCCTTTGCGGTGGTGAAGAACACCGCTCGCCGCTTCACCGAGCAGAAGCGCCAAATCGACGTGCGTGGCAACGCCGTCACCTGGGAAATGGTTCATTACGACGTGCAGCTCGTCGGCGGGATTGTGCTGCACCGCGGTAACATTGCCGAAATGGCCACGGGTGAAGGCAAGACTCTCGTCGCTACCTTACCGGTTTACCTCAACGCGTTGACGGGCAAGGGCGTGCACCTCGTCACCGTCAATGAGTACCTCGCCCAGCGCGACAGCGAGTGGATGGGCGAAATCTACCGCTGGCTCGGCCTCACCGTCGGCTGCATCCTGCGCGACCAGAGCCCGGACGTCCGCCGGGAGCAGTACGAGTGCGACATCACCTACGGCACCAACTCCGAATACGGCTTCGACTACCTGCGCGACAACGGCATGGCCCAGAGCAAGGCCGACCAGGTCCAGCGCGGCCATCACTACGCCATTATCGATGAGGTCGACTCCATCTTGGTGGACGAAGCGCGGACGCCGCTCATTATCTCCGGCCCGGCCACGGTCAGCTCGCACCAGTACGATAAGTTTAAGCCGCTCATCGAGCGCCTCGTCCGCGAACAGACTCGCGAGTGTAACCAATGGATTTCCGACGCCAAAGGGATGCTCGACGAGGGTGACATGGAGGGCGGCGGTCGCCTCCTCTACAAGACCAAGCTGTCCACCCCGCGCAACAAGCAGCTGATGAAGCTGTTGGAGAATCCAGATTACCGCCGCGCGATGGACGACGCCGAGCTGTCGCTCTACCAGGACCCGCGCCGCCTGGAACTGTATAAGATGAAGGAAGAGGCGCTCTTCACCATGGACGAGAAGACCAACGAGGCCGATCTCTCCGACCGTGGGCGCGAGTACATGAATCCGAACGATCCGGACATGTTCATCATGCCGGACCTCCTCGACGGTTTCCACGAGATCGACACCAACCAGGATTTGGCCGAGGACGAAAAGCTCAAGGCCCGCCAGCAGCTTCAGGAAAAATACGACGAAGCGAGCGAGCGGATCCACAACATCTCCCAGCTGCTCCGTGCCTACTGTGTCTACGAAAACGATGTTCACTACGTCGTGCAAGAGGGCAAGGTCGTCATCGTCGACGAGTTCACCGGCCGTCAGCAGCCTGGTCGCCGTTGGAGCGATGGTCTGCACCAGGCGATCGAAGCCAAGGAAGGCGTGCAGATCGACCGTGAGACCCAGACGCTCGCCACCATCACCATCCAGAACTACTTCCGCCTCTACGAAAAGCTGGCCGGCATGACGGGTACCGCCGAGACCGAGGCCTCAGAGTTTGCTGACATCTATAAGCTTGGCGTGATCCCCATCCCGACCCACCGTCCCGTCTCTCGTGAGGACGGCAACGACGCCATCTACAAGACCCGGCGCATCAAGTACAACGCCATCGTCAACGAAATCAAGGAAGCGCACGACCGCGGTCAGCCCGTCCTCGTCGGCACCGTTTCGGTCGAAAGCAGCGAGCTGATCAGCCGCATGCTCAAGCGCGAGAACGTTCCGCACAAGGTCCTCAACGCCAAATTCCACCAGCAGGAATC
>CAWUJC010000460.1:0-3154 GCA_963922355.1 uncultured bacterium
ATCGGAATCAGTTTAGCGTTGTCTACGATGGAGGGGGTGGTGGTTTTGCAACCCGAGCTCAACAGGCGGCCGTAGGGATCACCAATTCTACAAACTTTCCCCAGGCTGTGGTTGGCTACATCGATTTCAGCGATAGCAGTGACGAAACGTTGACTTATTACTACGGAAACTTCTTTAACACGGAAGCCCAACTCGGGACTGTGGGGAGCACGGCTGTATTTGTTTCTCAGGACATTGGAGAGTTTGATACGATTTCAGGAATTCGTCTGCAATCAGGTAATAGTGCGCAGCTCACTTTCGATGAAATTCGAGTGGGAAGTTCGTTCGAAGATGTGGTGGTTTTACCTGAGCCGACCTCGGCGGCTTTACTTCTGGGGAGCTTGGGGCTTCTCGCCTATCGCCGCCGGCGCTAAAGGCTCCGCGATTCTTTTCATTGAGGTTGATGAGGCCGAACCGCTTAGCTCCACCTTGGGGTTAGGCGGTTTGTGCTTTGGCCAAGCCAGCGTCTCTCCTTCACGGTTGGAGAGGCGAAGGACTCTGAGGGATCCACTCCGGGCGCTGCTTTAGCTACCCTACTCTGATCGATATGGATCAGCTATCGGCCTGGAGTTTGGCTTGGCGCTTCCGCCAGAAATGCCAGCCAGCGAAGGCCAGGAGCAAAGCTCCGCCCCAGTAGACTTCGGCTTCGGGGATAGCCGGGGTGAAGGTGATATTGCCGATAAAGATGCCCTGGTTGCCGTTGATGTCTCGGGTGTCTGCTCGGCCCCAGTTGAATTCAATTTCGGTGACTGGATCAGGGAAGGAAACGAAGACATTGGCCGTAGGCGCCGTCACCGGATTGCTGTCCGAGGCGAAACCCGTGCCAACGGCGCGAGCGGTGGCGAGGCCACTGTCGAAAACATCCACGTTGGTGCTGGTCACCGGTTTCGTGATCGTGGCATTGACGTTGGGGCCAGGCGTGGCGGGAGTGCCGACAAAATTGCGGACGGTTTCCTCGCGTCGACCGCCACTCATCGCTTCCACATCACCCAGTTGCAAGTCCTCCAGGTAGACGCCGCCGGTGTAGTGAAACTCAATGCTGATGTCCACGGAGGGCACATACGCGAACGTCCCATCAAAGGTTTCGTAAACGACGTGGAGGGCATTGTTTCCGCCAAAGGCAAGCGAGGCGACCACATCGGGCCGGTTACCTTGCCAGCGAGCATTATCCAGCAGGGTCAGGTTAATGGTGATGTCGTTACCTGGATTGCTTGGGTCAATGTCGAAGGAGACGGATTGATCTGAATTGACTGTCGGCGGCATTGGCCATGTCTGAGTGGCCCAATCAAGTGTCACCGCGCGAGCCGGCAAGACGGCTACGAGCAACAGGAATGTAAGACACTTAAAGGACATGAAGCCACGGAACGTATAAAAAACGCTTACTTTTAGCAATTCTTAGTCGAATTAAATCTAGGAAGGATTAAATGGCACTTTGAGGGCCCAGGTTTTCGACAGCAACAGCCGAGCCGCCTCGTAGCTGTGGCAACGACGTTAATTTAGCGCCTTGCGTGCCAAACAAGGTCTGCAGAAAAGGGACGAGAGCTTGATCGCTGCCTTTAGTAAGCCTTGGAAAAGATCACGCGTTGCGGGCTGGGTTCACCGCTGAAGGGACAGGTGCCAGGCTCCAGCTCACCACCGAGCGGATCGGTAAAGGGAATGCAACGCACAGTGACTTTGAGGCGCTCTTGGAGGTCGGCGGCGACGTCTTCGCTACCGTTCCAGTGGGTGAACGCGAAGCCGCCATGGATCTCGGGCTGCTTGCTGTTCTTCGGGGTAAAGAACGCCTCAAACTCTTCCTTGGTGTCGATCCGCTTGATGTTCTCGTTGCGGAAAGCCAGGGCCCGCTCGTAGTAAGCGTTTTGGATGTCTTCCAGGATCTTGGAGATTTGGGTGGCAAACTCTTCGGCCGGGTAGGACGTCTTGTCTTTGGGCGACTTGTCGCGGCGGCCGACGAAGACGCTGCCGTTTTCTAAATCGCGTGGGCCAATCTCGACCCGTACCGGTACGCCCTTTTTGATCCAGTCCCAGCTCTTGGCGCCGCCACCTTGATCGCGGCGGTCGATTTCCACTCGCACCGGTTCACCGTGGAAGCTCTGGCCGGTGAGTTGCTCGGAAAGCTTCTCGCAGGCAATCAGGACAGCTTCCTTAGTCTCCGGCTTGGGCGTGATCGGGATGATGACGACTTGGCTGGGGGCAACGCGCGGCGGGAGAACGAGGCCATCGTCGTCGCTGTGCGCCATGAGAAGGGTACCGATCAGGCGGGTGCTGACGCCCCAGCTGCTGGTCCAGGCAAAGTGCTCTTGTTCGTCGCGGCCGAGGAATTTGATCCCGCTGGCTTTGGAGAAGTTCTGGCCCAGGAAGTGGCTCGTCCCCGCCTGCACAGCCTTGCGGTCCTGCACCATGGCTTCGATGCAGAGGGTGTCTTCCGCGCCGGGGAAGCGCTCGCCCGCACTTTTGCGCCCGGTGATAACGGGCAGGGCGAGGTGGTCCTTGGCAAAGAGTTCGTAGACCTCAAGCATGCGCTCGGTTTCCTCGATCGCTTCTTCCTTGGTCTCATGGGCGGTGTGACCCTCCTGCCAGAGGAACTCAGCGGTGCGGAGGAAGAGTCGGGGGCGCATCTCCCAGCGCACGACGTTGGCCCACTGGTTGATGAGGATGGGCAAGTCGCGGTAGCTTTGGACCCAGCGGGCGTAAGCGGCCCCGATGATCGTCTCCGACGTGGGGCGGACGACGAGCGGCTCGGTCAACTCACCAGCGGGGACCAGCTTGCCCTCGGCGTTGGCTTCCAGGCGGTGGTGGGTGACGACGGCGCATTCCTTGGCGAAGCCTTCCACGTGCTCGGCTTCTTTTTCCAAATAAGAGAGCGGGATGAAGAGGGGGAAGTAAGCGTTCTTGTGCCCGGTCGCCTTAAACATGGCGTCGAGCTGGCCCTGCATCAGTTCCCAGAGCGCGTAGCCCCAGGGCTTCACCACCATGCAGCCACGTACTTCGGAGTTCTCCGCCAAGTCAGCGGCTTTGATCACTTGTTGATACCACTCCGGGTAATCATCGGCCCGGGTCGGGGTAATGGCGGTCTTCGCTTTGCCCATAAGAAGGCGGAGCAAAACGCCTTCCC
>CAWUJC010000461.1:0-3140 GCA_963922355.1 uncultured bacterium
CGCGCAGAGCACGCTCGCGAGGGAGGCGTAGTTATCGGCGTCGTGCGGCGCCAGGCGAATGGCTTCCTCAATCGCGGCGTTGGCGGCTTTGATCCGGTCCAGCTCCATCAGGACATGGGCTTTGAGAGCGTGAAAGTCGGGTTTGTTGGGCTCGAGGGAAAGCGCGGCGTCAATGGCCTGTAGCGCTTCGGTCGATCGTTCCATCGCCGCCAGGCAAACCGCCCGCTGGTAATGCAAGAGGGCGTCGTCCGGGAAGGCGGCGAGACTTTCTTCCACCAAGCCGAGCGCATCCGCGTAGCGGCGGCGCTCGATCAACATGCTGGCGCGGTAAGCGTGTTGGGACGCAGCGGTTTCCATGGATTAGCTTAAAGCATAAGCGCCCAACCCCGCCAGCGCGAGGGGGAAGTTTTCAGTCGTGGTTAGTGACTTTGTTCGAACACAAGGGAAAGTAAAACCACACAGCCGAAGAGAAAAATGACACCTACTGTCAACCAGGCGCTGATGATTTCTTTGCGGGTTAAGGCAAGTCGAGCTCGCTGATCGACCAGTACCATGACGCTCCCAATGATTTGGTTAGCCATAAAGGCGAAGAACAAAAGAACTGGACTCAATAGCACCATAAGGTAGCCAGCAATGACCCATTCAGAATAGCGGTCATTCAAAATCATCACGGTAATTAAAGCGAAGAACGCGAGAGCCGTAGTAACAACAAAGAAGAGAATGGTGCCGAGAAAAAGGCCGCGAGAGAAGAAAGCCGTTAGTCCATCGTTGAGGTGACAGATTTTGGAGTAGATTCCATTCCGACGCTTAAAGGATTCTAACATACCTTGCCGTGCCCCATCATGATGGGGCGAAAGGCGAAGGGCTTCATAGAAGTGTTGCTCAGCCTGTTCCCGATTCGAGGAAAGAAGCTGCCAGCCATTTTGATGATGGGTTTCCGCGTTTTCAGGATCCATACTCAAGGATCCTTGCAAGACTTTAGAGGCTTCTTCAAAACGGCGTTGTCGGCGCAAGGCAACGGCCAAGAGATTGGCGTGATCGGGGTCTTCTGGTTCCAGCATCAAGGCTTGGCGCGCCGCTTTTTCCATCGCCTTCCACTTGCGGTCTGCTTGCTCGATCAGAGCGGAACAAGACCAGGCGTAGGCGAAATTCGGCGCTATTTCCAAGGCGCTTTGGATCGCCTGACGCGCGGGTTTGGGGCGCCCGAGTTGGGCGAGCAAGATGGCTCGATAAGCATGAAAGCCGGGGTGATTGGGCTTCAGGGCCAAGGCCCGGTCCATTTCCTCCAGCGCCTTGTGCGGACGGCGGGCGTCCTGCGCGAGACAACGCGCCAGGCCGAAGTGGGCGTCGGCATTTTCTGGATTGGCCGCTAGGGCTTGGCGGAAGTGGTCCTCCGCATCCTGCGGGCGATGCCGCTCCAGCAACATCTCAGCACGCAGGGTCAGTTGCTCGGAGGCGTTGGGCGCGGTACTCACGTGCTTAAGTTAAGCGTTGCGTCGCCTAGGGGCGAGGGGAAAGGCTGGTGTTAGTCTCTTTTCAAGCCCTTGAAAAAAGCACGCCATTTTCACCCAATAATGGATCTGAAATAGCGCACAGCAAGCAAACCAACGAGCGAAGTAAATACGATGGAAATACGGTAGATGGCTTTGTCCCATTCCTCACGAGTAAGTGTCTGACGTGCTGATTCATCGAGGTAACGCAAGGCGATACCAACAAAAGGTCCAAAGAATAAAACGAACGCAAAGAATACCATAAAAAAGGTAAGTGCAAGAGCCCCTAGCAGGAGTATCAAAACGGACAAGAAGCCAGCAATTTTTTGGAGAGCATCGTTTGCGACGACTCCTCCAGATAGGGCAAGTAACCCGGCGCAAGCGATGGAAAAGAAAAGGATAGAAACAAATAAACAACCAACGGTGCGTTTTTTTTCAATTAGTTTGGCAGTCCTTCTGTAGATACGGTAGGCGCCATTTCGTCTAGCATAATCATCAAGAACAGCCTCTCGCGCTTCGCCCATCTCAGGGCGCATGTTGTAGGCGGCTAGGAAGTAATCTTGTGCCTGTTGTGGATCAATTTCTAAGACTCGATTTCCTTCTTCCATTAATTGACGGTAGGTGAAGGGGGTATCTTTGGAGTCAATCGAGTTACGATGGTGGCGCGTGGCAGTTTCGAAGGTAGAGTGCAGAGGAGTATCGGATTCGTTTTTACGGTTACATAAAGACTCCAAGATATTCGTCATATGCGGATGATCGGGCTCCAAGGCGAGCGCTTGCTTGGCCGCCCTTTCCATCACTTCTAAGTCGCCGAATTTTTTCGCGGTTAAGGCCTGGCATTGCCAGGCGTAGAAACAATCAGGATAAGCTGCCGTGACTTTTTCAAGGGCCTCCATGGCTTGGTACCCTTGACCCATGCTCTTGAGGATCATGGCTCGGTAGGAGAGATAGATGGGGTCCTGATGCCTTTGTGTGGCCTGCTCCATGTGCTGCAAGGCGTCAGGGAGCCGCCGTTTGTCCTGACACATACATTGAGCGAGGCCAAAGTGCGCTTGATGACTACTGGGGTTGCTCCTGAGAATGGATCGAAAAGCTGATTCGGCTTCTGCGATCTGGCCGCTTTCGAGTAGCTTCTGGGCTTGTCGGTGGGAATTCGCCATTATAACAGTTGGAACCTGAATGGTGCCCGCCGTGAGGGCGAGAGTTTAGTCAACTGGTGACGATCCTTGTCACTTTACTAGAGCTATCTACCTGCGCAGAAAAGGCAATCGCTAGCGTCACACGCCCTACTTCGACAGCCCGAGGAACTTGAGTACGTCGTTGTAGAAGCCGCCTTGGTTGGCGTAGAGCGCGTAGTTTTTGGCGCTTTCGAACCAGGCGCGGGTGGAGGGGCGCAGGCTTTTGGCGGCGCGGACCAGTTGGTCGGTCGAAAGCGGGACGATGCGCTTTTCCTTCATCGCTAAGGTGAGCGAAGCCTCGGTGGCGGCGTCAAAGACCGCTTTCAGGTCGGCGCCGGAGAAGTCCTTGGTCACTTTGGCGAGCTTGCGCGGATCGAGGCGGTCGACCGGTTTATCTTTGGCGAGCACGTCGATGATGGCTTCGCGTGCGGGTTGGTCCGGCGGCGGGACAAAGAGCACGCGGTCGAAGCGG
>CAWUJC010000462.1:0-3139 GCA_963922355.1 uncultured bacterium
CGCTACGGCGGCTTGCGTTACTTCTCCCGTGAGGACGGCGTACCAGTCGATCTCCACCGGCGGGCCATTGGTTTCTCCGTCCTCGGCGACGATTTCCACCGTCCAAGTCGAGAGCGTGTTGAGCGTGGCCAAGCCGCTGCCGCCTGAGGGGTTGTCTTGGCTAATCGAAACAATATCAAGGGTGAGCGTGTCGGAAGTCCCCACGGTCAATTCGGCATTCATGGCACCGGTGACGTCGCCCCCGTTGAACCCGTAGCTGGACGAGATCGGAATGGCGGTGCCGGTGTTGAAGACGGCTTGGTTTTGCGTCGTGCTTTCCGCGCTGCCGTCCCCCCAAGTTGCCGCCACGTTCACTTGGGGCGTTCCCGTCAGGTCGAGTTGGAGGAGCACGGCGTGGGCTTGGGAGGTGAGGAAAGCAGCCGTCAGGGCCGCGAGAATGGTTTTCAGTTTCATGGTGGGGGTCCTGGTTAGTTGGTTGTTCGTTGGACGGAGTCGCGGGCGCTGACAGTTGTCGGTGAATGTTAAGAGGAGGGAGCTGAGTCACGCTTCCGGCGGCGCAGCATGGCTAAACCCGCGGCACCGAGGGCCAGAAGACCAGCGGTGTTGGGCTCAGGAATGGCGTCGATGGCGGCTTTCCCGTCGGAGATGCTCAACGCGCTGCCGTCGTCGTTGATGGCGAGAGCCACTAGATAACCGTTCTCAATCACTTCAAAGTAAAACTGGCCGACGGCTTCATAGACGCCGTCGTTGCCGTCAAAGCTGATGTTGGCGTAATTCTGATCGCCGTTCTGGGCACCGTTGATGTAAATACCGCTGCTAAAGAAGTAGTAGGGGGCTTCTCGGCCCACATCGTAAGGGGACATATCAGCACCACTTGAGAAGTAGCCCAAGCTATAGTCGTTCAGGAAGTAACTGGAGGTGCTGAGGCTGGAATCGACTGCGGCATGCAGGGTTACCGTGCCGAAATCAATACCGTCCGGGGTGGCAGGATTACTCGTCGGTGTGCGAGCGCCCGGCCCGTAAAAAGTGACGACAGTGGCGGCATCAGCCTGGCCGGCGGTGGCAGCAGCCAAGCCTGTCGCCAAGTAGGCCGTGAGTTGCGTCTTCTTGCTAGTTTTCATGATGTCTTTCCTCAAGGTTGGCGAGCGGGCCTTATTCCTAGGGGGGGAGGTGTCTTCGTGACGAGTAAACTCCAGCACACTTAGATGAATTCTAGATGAAGCAGGGCAAATGCCACCCGATCTCATGACGTAACAAGTATCACACCGACGGTAAGCAAGTCGAGACTTGGCGCGTGCTTAAGCCTAAGCCTCTTTCTAGGGGGCAGCGCTACGCTGTCTTCCGGCGACGCAGCATGGCCAGCCCCGCCGCCCCGAGGGCCAGGAGGCCGACGGTGCTTGGTTCCGGGATGGCATCGATCGCAGCTTTCCCGTCAGGAATGCTCAGGGCGCTGTTGTCGTCGTTTTGGGCGATGGCTACGAGATAGCCGGTGGAGGTGGTGTCGAAGAAAAACTGGCCCACCGCCTCGTAGACCCCGTCATTCCCATTGAAGCTGATGTTCACATAATTCTGGTCACCAGGTTCGGCCCCATTCTGGAACAAACCGTTGTAATAGAGGCCCAGGCGTGTCCAATAGTCCGGAACGAAATCTGTACCCCGCGTAAAGATGATGCTTTCACTGGGGTCGCTAGGAGCTTGCAAGTACTTGAAATACGAGGTGCCCGTGGTGCCGTCATTGATCGTGCCCGTGAACATGTTGATCCCGACTGGGGTGGCCGGATCGGTCCCTACCGTGCGGGCACCCGGCCCGTACAGGGTGACGATGGTGGCGGCGTCGGCTTGGCCCAGGGCGGTTGCGGCGAGGGCAGCGGTGAGGTAGGAAGTGAGGTGACGACGGGAGTGGTGCATAGCTTTTCGAGGATATCTGAAAGTGAGCCGGGCCCTCTCACCTTCGATTTGGCTTAAACAGAGCATGAGTTTTAACACGCCGCGCCCGGGCAAGTCGAGTCCGGGCCGCTGTTGGCTTTTCTGCCTGATTTTTTTTCGCGCAACTAGCCCACCCAACGCATCTAAGGCTAACGCTGGGGCCGAATTTTTAGTATGGTGCGGAGATGAGTCGTAAAACCGTCGCCACCGCCAAAAAGGCCACCAAAGCATCGAAAAGAGCTTCCGCCCGAGAAGCTCCTGAGCTCGAGCCCGTTGATGCCGAGCTTGAGGCGATGGCGGCTCTACCGCAGGTGGGGCTGACGCGAGCGCGGCTCCTGCGCAAGCTCGGAATTCGGACCCGGGAAGACCTGCTCCTCCATCTCCCGTTCCGCTTTGAGGATCGGCGGCAGTTTAAGCCGCTAAGCACCTGCGAACCAGGCGACGTCGTCACCTATCGAGGCACCATCGCCCAGGCCAAAAGCAGCCGCTGGCGAGGCGGGCGGATGGTCTTTGAAATCACCCTGGCGCCGGACGGGCCGGTCACGGTGGGGGCAGGTGACGAGACCCTGGTCGCGCGCTGGTTCAACATGTACTACCTGCCCAAGATGCTCACGCAGGGCAAGGAGGTCATCGTCCACGGGCGGCTGGCCAAGGGGAAAAAGGGCGGCTGGTCGCTCATGCATCCGGACTTCGAGCTGGTGGTCAACGACGAGGAAGCCTTCATCCACTTGAACCGGATCACACCGATCTATCCGAGCACCGAGGGCCTCTCCCAGCGCGTCATGCGTCGGCTCATGTTCGCCAATACGCAGGCTGAGGACCTGCCCATTGCCGAACCGGACTACGACGTGCCCGAGGGCCTGCCCAGCCTGCGCGAATCCTTGCCTGCGGCTCACTTTCCCCCAGATGACGCCACTGCGGCTAAAGCCCGCGAGCGTCTCGCCTACGACGAACTTGTCCGCCTTCAGCTCATCCTGGCCAAGCGCCGGGCCGAGCGTCTGGCCGTTACTCGCGAGCGCGGGGAGGCGAGTGACCAACGCCTGGCCGACGCTTTCCTCGAGCAGTTGCCATTTGAGCCCACCGGCGCACAGCAGCGGGTGATGGCGGACTTGGCCAAGGATCTCAAAGCCCCTGTTCCGATGAACCGCCTCCTGCAAGGTGACGTGGGCGCGGGCAAGACGATGGTGGCCGTCTACGCTATGCTCCTGGCCGT
>CAWUJC010000463.1:0-3129 GCA_963922355.1 uncultured bacterium
ATCTACGGGGGAGTGCATTTTGGAAAAGAAACTTGCCACACGATCGCGATACTCAACCGACGAGAATTTCCAAAAGAGTCTGGAAAGAAGAAAGGCGGTGATGCCGGCAGCAAAAACCCAGAAAGTTCGCTCCTGAAAGTTCCAGTTATCGGCATTGATCAAGGAAACCGCCGAGACCACCATTCCAGCTCCTAAGGATACGAGGGCAGACCAGGCGGGAACTCGTTTGATAAAGAGGCAAAGGACCAAAGGTATTGTCGCAGGCATTCCAACCAATGCCGTAAAATTGACCATGATCTCAAAGATACCGAGCTCATCCTGCCAGGCGAAGTAATGCGCCGTGGCGATGATCAACACGCCAAAAACAGAATTAACGCATCGGCTGATCCAAAGTTGAGAGGCTTCTGTGGGCTGAGGCTTACCAAGTCGTTTTAGAATGGGAGGTAAGGCATCTCGCACACACATGGCAGCATTCATGTTCAAGCCTGCATCCATCGAACTCATCGTTGCTGAAAAGATCGCCACCACCATCAGGCCAATCAGACCACTGGGAAGCAGTTGTAAACTGATGACAGCGAAACTTGCTTCGGCAGGTTTGGACATGCCCGAAGCCAGCACTTCAGCTTCAAAGAAAAGGCGAGCGGTCATCGGGGGAATGAACCAAAATATGATGCCCGCCAACATCAGCACAAAGGTGAGCAGGGCGGCTTTTCTAGCTTCTTTGCCGTCTTTGACCGCGAAGTATTTGACGGCACCAGCAGCGCTACAGAAGTAGGCAACCTGAACGGTAAATGCCGCTAACGCCCATTCCCAGGTATACGCATTATCTGGAAAACTCCCGGGCTCATTAAACATGGCGAAGTCCGCGTCCAAGCCTTTTGCTGAGATGGCTTCCAGCAATCCAGAAAATCCACCTGTGAGCTGTAGGCTGAGGATGGTCAGCAATACGGTCATGACCATCATGATGACCCCTTGCACGAAGTCTGCGGCCAGTACAGCCCATTTGCCTCCTAAGGTTGAGTAGAAGATCACGACAAAGCCTAGGACAGGGATGACCAAGTGGATAGGGAGTCCAAAAGCCGTCGCACTAAAGATGGCGAGTCCAAAGAGCCAGATGGAAGCCATGATGAGAAACATCAGCATGTAGACATAGGCATAAACCTGCTGGGTGATGGGACCAAAGCGCTCTCGGATTACTTCGGGTAGCGTTGTCGCCCTCATCTGACGAAACCAAGGAGCCAGATAGACGATATTAAACAACAAACCAACCAAATTCCCGATGTAGAAAGCAAGGACACTCCAGCCGGACTGATAAGCCGCCCCGCTGTTTCCGGTGAATGTCAGGGCGCTAATGCCCGCCATAAAAGAACTAACCCCAACCATCCACCAGGTGCCCTGAGAACCACTCCGAAAGTAATCGCCGTCATTCTTGTTAAAGTTTTTAAAGACGAAGCCGATGACGATCAGCATGATCAAATAGCCAGCAATCACCCCATACTCAATTACCGGATTGAACTGCTCCAAAGCCATTGAAACAGAATCTCTTGCCCCCATCTTGACCGCAATCGCTCACCGGGTTACACTGTTATCTTAATTGGTGTAATTTTATGCCTGTAGCCCGAGTTACTCTTCGTGACATTGCTAAAGCGGCCAAGACCAGTCATGTCACGGTTTCCCTGGCTTTGCGCAATCATAAGAAGATTTCGCAGAAGAAGCGCCAGCTCATCCAAAAACTCGCGCAAGAAATGGGGTATCGTCCAGATCCCATGTTGCGTGCTTTGGCTGAACACCGAAGAGCGAAAAGCGATTCACACTTTCAGGCTGCCATAGCTTGGCTCAACTATTTTCCAGTTCGAGTCTATCCAGACCGTTATGCGATCTTTAACAGGTACCGTGACGGCGCAAAAAAAAGATCGGAAGAACTCGGATACGCCTTCGAAGATCTTTATCCGCGAATTGATAAATTAACACCTAGCGTTTTGCGCCGCATCCTTACAGCCAGAGGAATAAACGGCTTATTGGTACCGCCCCACCTTGAACCCCATGCCCACTGGGATTTTGATCTGACCGGCTTTAGTGCCGTTACCTTTGGTTATAGTATGGGCTCTCCTCATCTCCATGTGGTCGGGAATAATCAAGCCAGCTCAAGTGTCTTGGCTGTAAAGAAGCTGCGAGAGTATGGGCATCGCCGTATCGGCTTCATTTTATGTGAGGACCTCCATGAAAGAACGGCACATAAGTTTGCTGCCGGTTTTTTGGGAGAAATTTGCCAGGAAGACTATTTTCACGAGAGGCCCATCTTCTTTTATAAGGATCATCTCAAGTCTTCTGATTGGGAATCTTGGTATCGAGATTTTCGACCCGACGCGATTATCCTCAGCGGCGAAAACGAAGTGAGCTGTTTAATTGAAGCTGGGAAAAACATCCCAACAGATGTGTCTGTTTGCTTGTTGACGCCGCACAAGAACACAAAGAAATGGGCCTGCGTGGATCAGCGAGAAGAAGAAATTGGAGCGCTTTCCGTCGATACCCTCATTGCACTGCTACATCGTAATGAAACCGGCCCAGCAGACAATCCCCACCACATTTTGATCGAATCCACTTGGAGAGATGGCAAGAGTGTCCGTCAGAGAAAACCCAACAAAACAAGAAAACACCCTAAAACTTCTAAGGCTAAGGACTAGATCCTAGCTTCAAGCCTTCTGGCGTGAGGTTAAATTGATAGTCCTTTATTTTCCCGCCGTGTTTAAAGCTTAATGAGACGCCACCACTCGCTCGTTTTTTCAGCAAACAACTTTGGGCGATTACAGTGGCCTCTTGTTTATCCTTAACCGGAACAAGAATGGTGCCGACAAGGGTATCCAGTTTTTCCTGCTTGTAGGCAACATCAACATATTCCGAATGGATCTTGGTCATGTTGCGACCTTTCTTACCTAAGTTCTTCTTCGTCTCCCGTAAGTCATGCTCTCCTGCCTGAAATTTCGAAGGCTCTTCCAAAACCGGGATGAGCGCCAAGAGACCGTGCTTACCTTGCAAAAGCAGGAAACGTCCATGCTCTGATATCTCCACGCCTGGGTGGAAACGCACGACCACTTCCGAACCTGGCTCAGCCGTAATCTCATCAAGGAT
>CAWUJC010000464.1:0-3129 GCA_963922355.1 uncultured bacterium
CGCCAAAATAAAGCAGCAGCCCAACATACAGGATGCCCAACATCTTGCCTAACAGCAGTTCGTAAATCGTCACCCGAGTGAGCAAGACTTCGAGCAAGCGCTTCATTTTCTCTTCCATTAGAGCCGTAAGCAAACGCTCCGACTGAAAGCTGATCAACCCATACAAAGCAAAAACCAGAACCACCGGAATGAACATGGCGATGACGATATCCACCTCATCTGCCTTCTCCGCTTCGGGTTTATCCGTCACCCGCTCCAACTGAAATTTACTCGGAGCCAGGAGGGCCTTGAGTTGTTCGGGCGAGACCCCCATTGCGGCGGCCCGTTCTTCGCGCAGAAGCTCCGTCAGCTTTCCTTTGATGCTTCGCTGGAGATTGGGATCGGCCAGACTGGCCGAGCTAAAGGTGAAGGTCTCTTCGCCCCGCTTCTCTCCTGGCTTGATCAAGACGAGGCCATCGATTTCTTTACTGCGGACCTGGTCGTAGAGCCGAGCCAGCGCCTGTTCCGCCTCAGCCCCCTCGCCTTGCTGGAGAATCGCTTTCTCTGGCACCTCGACGAAGCTGATCGCCTGATCCTTCTCAAACCGCTCGCGTAACGGTTCTTCATAGCCGCCCGCTTGGTCAATTACCGCCACCCGGTAGTCAGCTTCGATGATGCTTAACAACGCCACCCCGGGCATGACCGAGGCAATAAAGGCAAAGGCAAGCAACCCAATCAAAAAGGACTTGGTCTGGACGATGGCCCAGAAGTCGCGTTCGGCGATAAGCTGGACAAGTCGGGGAGAAATCATGAGCCCTCCTCCCCGGCTTTTTGCTCGTTGGCAGAATGGAAGATTTCCGTCAAATCAGGTGAATGACGAACAAAGTTCTCCAGTTCGCACTTCCGCTCGAGGAGCGCTTCTAAGATGCGGGTGGTTTCCGCGTCAGGCCCGAGCATAAGCTGGGCTCCCAATTCGCCGTCTGGTTCGACGCTTAAGACGCCGGGCAAGCCATCAAGCAAGCCGACTTCGGGCGCTCGGCCAAAACGCAACTCAATCCGGTTGCGCCGGTAAAGCCGACGGGCCTCGTCGACCGAGCTATCGAGGATCTTCTTCCCGTGAGAAATCACCACCACATGGTCGGCCAAGAGGTCCATCTGATCCAGCCGGTGGCTACTGAGCAGAACCGTCGTCCCTTCGTCCCGTGCCTGCAAAAGCGCCTCACGCAACAGCGCACTCCCCTCGCCATCCAAACCGGTGAAGGGTTCGTCGAGAATGAGGAGCGGCGGATGATTGATGAGCGCGCAAATGAGTTTCACCTTTTGCTGATTGCCTTTCGAAAGCGCGATGAGGCGTTCGCGACGTTTCGGCAAAAGGAGAAAGCGCTCCAGCCAGCCTTCCATGACGTCCCGGACTTGGGCTTTGCTCATTCCGCTGAGCTGGCCGAAGTAGAGCACCACGTCCTCGACCCGCATGCGCTCATAGAGGCCGAATTCCTCCGGCACGTAGGAGAACCAATTGTGGTGGGGGTCCTGGTTCTTCGCCTCCGCCGGTCCAGCGACAGAACCGCCATCGGGCTGCACCAGGCCGGTGATGATTTTCATCAACGTCGTTTTGCCTGCGCCGTTCGCCCCGAGGAGGGCGCAAATTTGCCCGGCTTGGACGGAAAAGGAGACTTCATTGAGCGCCCGAAACTTCTCGAACCATTTGCTCACCCCCTCGACGGTCAGGACGGTGGCAGGAGGGGATTCGACGGCGGTACTCACGGCAAAAGACAATCTGGAAAACAAATTTCCGCGCCAACGTGGCATTAGATGGCCTCAAGGGCAAGCCGGGGGCTTGATTCCTTGATAATACCTGCCTCTCGAGACGTCTTATCCGTAAGACTAAATTCCACTTGCAAAACCTGCCAGCTGGCTATCTTAGCTACCAACTATGATCCTCTTCATCGTGATTCTCATCGGCACAGGCGCCATCTCTGCCTGGGCCATGCTTAGCCTGAAGTCGACCTATAACAAGTACTTACAGGTGCGGACGCAGTCCGGCTACACCGGAGCGGAAGTGGCGCAACACATCCTGGATGCTGCTGGCATTCATGATGTCGAGATTGCACAGGGCCAAAGCATGCTAGGCGATCATTACGATCCCTCCCACAAACGCCTCGTGCTTTCCCCCGATAATTACCACGGCGATTCCATTGCAGCGGTGGGCGTGGCAGCGCACGAATGCGGTCACGCGCTCCAGCACCAAGCCCGGTATTCTGCCCTAGAAATCCGCATGGCCGCCGTGGGCGCGGTGAGCTTTGGCCAACCCGTTCTCCTCTACGGAGGCATGGCCGTGATGTTTCTTTTTTCGCCCTTCTTGGGGGTCATCTTAATGGCCGCCGGGATGGGCCTGCTCATGCTCTTTCAGCTCATTACTCTGCCCGTGGAGTTCGACGCCAGCCGCCGAGCCAAGATCATCCTGGGCAAGATGGGCTTCATCCAGGGCGGAGCCGAAGCCCGTGGCGTGGAGAAGGTGCTCAACGCCGCGGCGATGACCTACGTGGCGGCTTTCCTGAGGAGGCTGGCTTGGACGCTGTACTACCTGTTCCGAGCCTTTTCTCAGCGCTAGAAATTCGACCGCTTCTCCTTGACCTGCAACTCACTTTGATCACAACATATCCCAACAACCCAAACCATCCATGAATAACTCCTACGCCAACGCTAACCCTTACGTTTTAACTGCTGCCCAAGCTGCGGCCGAAGAACGTGCCGTTTTCATCCGCCGTGTGTACCTCCATCTCGCCGGAGCCCTGCTGGCCTTTGCTGCGGTCTGCACTGCCTTCCAGGTCATCCCCGTCGGCGGCACCGATCAATTTGGTCAGCCCCTCACCCTGGCTTCCGTGATCACCTCGACGCTACTTGGCACCCAATGGGGGTGGCTGCTCGTCATTGGAATCTGGATGGGAATCAGCTGGTTGGCGGATTCCATGGCCCATTCAGGTGGAAGCAATGTCGTCCAATACGGCGGCTTGGCCATGTACATTACAGGCTTCTCCGTGGTCATTACACCGATGCTCTACATCGCGGCCAACTACACGGATCCGAACACCATCCCGATGGCCGGCATCATTACCCTGGCACTTTTCGGTGGTCTGACGCTGGTGGCGT
>CAWUJC010000465.1:0-3128 GCA_963922355.1 uncultured bacterium
TGACCGGTAAGGCGGCCTCCATCACTTCCGGACCAATGCCGTCGCCCGGCAGAACCGCGATGCGGTACTTGCGCTCCGAGCGGGCGGTCCAGCCGACGGAGATGGTCGGCACCATGCCCGACTGGCGGGCAAATTCGAAGATGCCGCCGGCGTCGATCACGGGTTTGATTTCGCCCAGCGGCTTGATCTTGATCGTGCCGTGCGGGGTAGTGACCTCTTCCTTCTCCAGGTCCACGGAGATGGAGTCGCCGGTTTGCAGCTTATCCGCCAGCGGTTCTTCCAACTCGCAGGGGATCAACTCGCCGGTGGCGACGCAGTTACGGAAAAAGATGCGGGCGTAGCTTTCGGCCAAGACGACCTTGCAGCCGGCCGCCCCCATCGCAATCGGAGCGTGCTCGCGAGAGGAACCACAACCGAAGTTGCGCCCGGCGACGACAATCTCGAACTTGGTCTTGGTGGTGCCATCTTCAACGTAGCGCGTGGGGTACTGGTCATCCGGCAAGCCAATGAGCGCGTAGGCACCCAGCTTCTCGTACTCCTCCGGAATGGTGGGTACCAGGGTGAGATACTGGGCCGGGATGATCTGGTCGGTATCAATATTCTGGCGGACCACGTAGGCGGGTCCTTCGATCACGTTCGACATAGGTCGTTCAACATAGCGCGACCGGCGGGAGAGTCTATCTTAAATCCTGTACCGCCTAATACAAGCCGACGGAATTGACCCGTCCCCCCATGAAATAGAGGCGAATCCGGCCGCGTTTCCCCGTATTGCTGAGCCCGTAGCGGTCGTTGTATTCCCAGGTATCGTGGCGGGTTTTGCTGGTGGGGAGGCCCATTAACTGGATGATCTCCGCTTCGCTTTTGCCCCCGAGGTAAGCTTTGAGCTCGACCGTGCTCATTTGCCCGTTCTTGAACTTCTCCAAGCGCGCTTGACGGCGCGCCGCCTCTTGGGCCTTCTTCTCCTGCTCTTGGGCGGCGAGCTGCTTCTCCTGCTCCTGTTGCTTGACGCGCGAGGTGGCCAATTGCTGCTGCACCGACGCGGCCTTGGCGCTCAAAGGGAAATCGCGCACGAAGCGCTCGCTGAGAATGACGATGACATCCGGCGGAGCATCCTGGAGGCTGGACTGCAAATCCTCGTAGGCTTGGTCTTCGCCCGTGCCCAGAGAGTCCAACTCCGCCTTTAAATTTTCGACGTTCTGTTGGGCCGCTTCGAGCTTCTTTTGGGCGAGTGGAAGCTGGGCCATGACCTGTTTCTTCTCCTTGTCCAAGTTGGCGATATCTTGCTGGGACTGCGTGTAACTTTCCGCGTTTTTGATGAGTTGGTCGACATCCGTGCCGCCCGAAGCCTCTCCGCCACCACCGCAACCGGAGAGAAACGCCAGCAGCACAGCGGCCAGGCCACCCGACAAGATGCGGAGATGAGTGGGAGGAGTCGGCGTCGTCATCGGATGTAATTCGCGCCCTGCACGCGCCCTTCGAGGAAGTTGATGATGAAATTGCGGTTACGGTTACGTACGGGGTCAAAGACTTGGATTTCGGTGTAGATCAACATGTTGGCCTGGGCCGCATCGGCCTGCCCCAAGAGCTCAATGACTTCGGTCTGCGTCTTTCCCAGAACGGCTTTGCGGATATCAGAAAGCGTCACTTCATTGCTGGCCAAGCGCTGCTTAAAGGCGGCCAATTGCCGTTTCTCTTCCGCAATCATGGCGGCGCGGTTGGCCTTTCGCTCCGCTTCATTCTCTGCCTTAAGCGATTCCAAGAGTTCGATCTGCTCCTTGGCTTTACTCGCCAGCGGATGGCCGGGGAACTTGGCGGCGAATTCCGCGTAGGAGGCAATGGCATTGTCCATCTTTTCCTGATCCACCAACTGTCCAATAGCCGTGTAAACAAGCTGAGGTGTCTGACGTTTGGAAGCCACCTCGGCTTGCAGGCGCTTGATTGTCTCTTGCGCCTCAACTTCCTGGGTCTTCAGACCTTCAAGTCGGTCTTTCTCGGCCTGAATCTGCTGCTGGGCCTCCTCCAGCTTGGGTTTCAATGAATCGGCTTTCTTGGCCACCAGGGGCGCAGCCTTTTGGGCGTAAACCTCAGCCAGGGTATCCATCCCGGAACCAAGTAGTTGGGCGGCCATCGCGGCCATCAGGATATTGGACAGCACAACCATCACCACGCCTGCAATCAGATTCCCCACCAAGGCAAAGAGCAACATCGTCAATAAGCCCACATCGTAGAGGTACATGGTGGCGATGATCAGCGCGATGACGATGGCGATCACGATAATGGCATTGCCCATGACAATCAGGGGGGCGCTATGAGTCAGGAGCAGGCAGATGCCGATCAAACCAAGAAAGGTCGGAATGGCGGCAAAGATGACCGCATTAAGCAAGCTGGCGTGACGGGGCGCAAAAATCTTCGACGCGCCAAATGCCCCCGCAAAGTAGGCGATAAATTGCACCCCAATGAGCATCAAGAGTAAGGGAAGAAAAGCCGTGGTGGCGGCGTTAATCATCGCTCCCTGCATCTCGTCTCGATTATCGACCCAGGCATCGGCGATCACGGGATGCTCCTGGGCTGCCTCAAGCAGCTTGATCGAGCTATTGTCTGGTCCCAGGTAAATCGACAAGGCGCTTTGGATGTCCTCAAAATCTCCTCCGTTCGACGCCTCAAATCCTTGCTTAAAGCCTTGCTCAAACGGCGATGGTGCCGAGGCGTCTTCGGACGGCTGCTCGGGAGTTTCGACCGGGGCTTCGACGGCTAGGGGGGAATCTTCTTGCGCCAGCAACGGAGGAGCCCAGGCCACTAAGGCGACCAACAACCAACACGCCCAGCCAATGATGTGTACTCCCTTCATACTGTTACTCACACTCTAGCCCTCTCTGCCCTCCGGAGACAAGCGGAGGTTTGCTTCGTGCGACGGAGCGGTGACGATGGGGGCGTCGGGGTGTCCGACCGGGATGGGCACGGACTGCATTTCGTGAAGCCCGACCTCTTCGATAAACCCGTCGTACGCGTTCGAAAGTTTGGACATGACCGTGGGGTAGGTGGACGACACGTCGCGTTGCTGCGTGGGGTCAGCGAGCATGTCGTACAGCTCCCACGGCTGCTTATCGTCTTTGACGGCTCGCCATCGG
>CAWUJC010000466.1:0-3126 GCA_963922355.1 uncultured bacterium
TAAGGGTAAGGCAAAAGGCGAGACCAAGAAGCAGATGCTTAAGCAGGATCGTCAGGAGGATGGGGCCAGCTTGTGAAGGGATGACTGCCAGCGCCTGACGGATACTTTGGGGGCGCCCCAGGTAGGTTTCCGCCACGAGGTGAGTCAAGGCGCCTTGCATCAAAAGGAGCAGGATCAACCCAGCCACCCAGAGAACGCCCGAAACGACGAAGAGAGGCAAATCTTGCGTGATGGCGACGAGCATATCCGCCGGGTTGAAGCTCTTGCTGATCGAGTCTCCCAAAACCCCGGCGAAGGACAGGAGGCCGTAGGACATGCAGCCAAAGAGGAAGAGCTGGAGAAAGTGCTGCCGGTAGAACTCGAAAATCCGGTCGAGGAGTTCGGCGGTCGTGAGCGGACGCAATTGCAGGGCCTGTTCTAACGGGGTGGGACCGTGGAGAGGCTGGGCCTGGGCGGTGGACTCGGGCAAGACTGCGCTGACGGGGAGCAGGTCGCCCCCGAGGACGCGTTGGAGCCGTTGATCCGGCTGCAAGCGGCCAGCTTGGCGCATCTGGACCAGAGCTGGGAGCTCGTAGGGACCTTCCAGATTGCCGTTTTCGAGACAGAGCCAGTAGTGCTGCATGGGGAGCCGCGGGAGCGGAGGGATAGAGCCTACGCCGCTTTGCCTAGCTGGCAAGCTTTGCTGTTGAACGTGAAAAACTTGTTGATCAGGTGGATAGCCATCGTATAATGCTGCGTTCAACAACGAGGAGAAGAATTATGGCAGAAATTGAAGATCGTTACGAAGACAACATCGCCGGTCGTTACTTTGTCGACAGCAACTGCATCGACTGCGACCTGTGCCGCGAAACCGCGCCGAGCAACTTTGGCCGCAATGACGACGGGGGCTATTCCTTTGTCTACAAGCAGCCGGAGAACGAAGAAGAAGAAGCCCAGTCCAAGGAAGCCATGGAAGGCTGCCCGGTGGAAGCTATCGGCGACTTTGGCGACCAAAGTTAGTTTAGGCTAACTTGCTTTTCCGCAATACTTTAGAAAAAGCGCAGCCCGTGGGTTGCGCTTTTTTTATGTCGGGATTTCTTCTGGCCAGCTCGCGGGGTCCAGTTGGTAGAAGCTTTGGAGTTCCTCGTAGAGTTCGGGATGCTTCTTTTTCATCGCCTGGGGTTTTTCAAAGAAGATCTCCGTGGTGACGGCAAAGAACTCGGCCGGATTGGTCGCGCCATAGGGGTCGATGAGTGTCCGGCGGTGGTGCTCCAGATCAGTTAACAAGTGCTCATACGCTTCGCCTAAAACATGCGCCCAAGTCCCGTACTGTTCGCGTGATTCGAGCGGGGGGGCACCGTCAGAATGGCCGCTGGCTTGATCCAACTGGTGAGCAAATTCATGGAGCACGACGTTATGTCCATCGCGCATGACCTGCGCCCCGTGCTGGGCGTAGTCCCAGGCCAGGACCACGCTGCCGCTTTCCCAGCTTTCGCCCAGGCGATGATCGCCTTCGTGGGTGGAATAGCTCCCGGGGTACACGAGAATGGAAACAAGTCTGGGGTAGTGCTTGAGTCGAGGGCCAGCCTTTAGGGTGAGCAAGGCCGCCTGGGCGGAGATGGTGACGCGGATTTCGTCGGTGATTTCCAGTCCGCCGCAGCCTTCAAAGTTCTTGGTGGCGCAGAGCACTTGGGTGTCTTGACGGAGTTGTTCGCGAAGTTCGGCAGGGAGGCGGAGGTAGACCGGGACGTTATTCGCCAGGTAGTTTTCCCAGGCTTCCGGGAACGGCATTTCCAGGATGGCCTTGATGCGGCGTTGGTGGCCATACATCCAACTCGCCACGCCAGCCCCGAGGGCAACGGCACCGCCAAGTAGTAAAAAGGGAAGGGGCATGCGCAGCTAAACTAATGATGAGGCCCTAAAAGTCAAAAGCCCGCGCACAAAATTACGCATTTGCAAGCTTGTGCTTTGCCAGGACCTCGTGCAGAAAGGCACGATGAGACAAGTAGGGAATTTATTCCAAGGAGCTAGTTGCCTAGGCCTCGCCGTCTTGTTGTTCGGCTGTGGATCAGAGCCGGAGCCCGAACCGGTTGTGCGCCCCGTCAAGATGATGAAGTTGGGCGACTCCAAGAAGGGTAACGTGCGAGAGTACCCGGCGACGGTCAACGCGATGGAGACCGCTCAAATGTCGTTCGAATCCTCGGGCCGTCTGATTGAGCTACCAATTAACGAAGGCCAGACTGTGAAGAAAGAGGCTCTCTTGGCTCGCCTGGACCCGGTGGACTTCGAAGCTGCTTTGAACTCGGCGAAGGCTCAGTTCGCCCAGGCCAAAGCCGAGTATCAACGAAATCGTTCTCTTTATGAACAGAAGGTCATTTCCCTGGCCACGTTCCAGGTCAAGGAGAAGGAATTCGAAGTGTCGCAGTCTGATATGCAGATTGCGCAGAAAGCCTTCAACGAGACCTTCTTACGCGCGCCGTTCGACGGTGTGATCGCCCAGAAAGCGGTGAAGAACTTCGAGCAAGTCGCGGCCAAGCAGCTCATCTGCGTGGTGCAGGACATTTCTCAGCTGGAAGTCATCGTGGACGTGCCGGAAAGCGACATGGCGCGCGGGCGTCCGCAAAAGAGCGTGGAAGAGCTGAACCAGGAGATCAACGTGAACGTCGAGTTTGCGTCAATTCCGGACAAGACCTTCCCCCTCAAGCTGAAGGAGTACCAGACGGCTGCTGATCCGGAGACGCAGACGTTTCGCATCACCATGGTCATGACCCCGCCGGAGAACTCCGGCATTTTGCCCGGGATGACGGCGACAGTGATCGTGCCGACCCGCGATTTGGGCTTGGTGAATGACGGCGGTTCGTTCCCGATTCCGGCCAACGCGGTGGTCTCCGATGCCAGCGGCGGTTCGTTTGTCTGGGTGGTGACGCCAGAGATGGTGGTGAAGAAGACCGAGGTCAAGGTCGGTCAGATGCACGGCGACCAGATTACGGTGACCTCTGGCCTCAAAGCCGGGGACACGATTGCCGTGAGCGGTGTCAACGCCTTGCGTGACGGCATGAAGGTCAAGCCGTACGAAGATAAGAAGCCTGACAGCGCGTAACCCGCCTTTCTCTCTCCTCAAGCCCGCCCGCCATGAATATTGCTGAA
>CAWUJC010000467.1:0-3108 GCA_963922355.1 uncultured bacterium
CGGGTCGAAGAGCGCAGCAACGGCGATGTGGTGTTGACGCAAATCCCGATGGTGGATCAGGGCCCCAAGGGCTATTGCTCGCCCGCCACTTGGGAGCGTTACTTGCGCTACATGGACATCCCGGCGGATATGTACGTGCTGGCCATGGCGGCGGGGACGCTGGCGGGGGGAGGAACGTACTCGGGCGCGATGGATGAAAGCGCTGACCGCTTGGCCAAGCGGCACAAGAAGCGGGTCGAGCAGTTGAAGAGCGAGGTTTCGCTCAAGCAAATTGCCAAGCAAATCGATGCGGGCTTGCCCATCATGTGGAGTTGTTACGTGCAGCCGCAATGGGATCACTCACTTAGCGCACGCACGCAAGCCCGGGCGAAGAAATCCGCCAAGCAGTGGAACAAAGAGCTGAGCGAGGCACGTGATGAGGCAGAGCGTTTAACCAACTACCGGCGCTATGGCCACATGCGGATGATCATTGGTTACAACAAAAAGACCGAGGAAGTGGCCATTACGGACTCTTGGGGCAAGGGCTTTGAGGAACGGTGGATGACGATCGAAGAGGCTGAGGCGATCAACGGCGGAGTCCTCAAAGTGATTAAGCCTTAGATTTTGTTCAGAAGGCTGCAGGAAGGATCTCCTCTTTTTATCTTTCTAGCTGTGAGAAGATCGCAAAGCACCTCTTTTTGTGGCAAATAGGCTAAAGGTGGAAATAGTTTTCACAGACTTATTCCCAGCTTGTTTTCACACGTGGTGAATTCCTTGTAAGTTGCTGATGTGTAAGTGTTAATCGCCTTGAGTTTCTGGGTAGAGAAAATTCTCTTTCACAGGTTATTCACAGGTTGGTGGGTTATCCACGGAAGTCGTCTAAGTCGCTGGCGAGCAACTATCTTGCGGCAGACTCTTGCCAGAGGCCCAGCATTGGCCATAGTAATCTCATGACGACTTCTCTCACGATGGTTGCCGGTCGCCAGATGGGCTGGCGAGTACTCTTGGTTGGTTTCTTGGCGCTGCTGGTGTTTCTGGCCGTGCCGTCGACCCAGGCGGCGGAAAAACTGATTTTGGAAACAGACGACGGCGAGGTCGTGATTAAGTTGCGACCGGACTTGGCGCCGAAGCACGTGGCACGGATCACCAAGTTGGCGAACGACGGTTTTTACAACGGGCTGACCTTCCACCGCGTGATTGACGGCTTTATGGCCCAAGGGGGCGACCCGGACGGCAACGGCACGGGTGGTTCCGGCGTGAACATCCCGGCGGAATTTACCAACACGCCGTTCAAGCGCGGCACGGTGGGGATGGCGCGCTCTTCCGATCCCAACTCCGGTGACAGCCAGTTCTTTATCTGCCTAGCTCCAGCGGGTTTTCTGGATAACAAATACACGGTCTGGGGCGAAGTGATCGAGGGCATGGACGTGGTTGATAAGATCAAGAAGGGCGAGCCGCCGGCCAATCCCACCAAGATCAAAAGCGCCAAGGCGGAGTAAGGCGTCGCGATGAAGTTCATCTGGCTGGGTTGCCTGGCAATGCTGGGCGTGGTGGTGGCGTGGCCAGCGATGGCCGCGGAGCGCGCCGTCATTGAGACCGAGGAAGGTAAGATCGTGGTGGCGATGAAGCCCGACTTGGCACCGACCCACGTCGAGCGCATCAAGGTGCTGGCCAACGATGGCTTTTACGACGGGCTGGGTTTCCACCGGGTGATTGAAGACTTCATCATCCAAGGCGGCGACCCCACCAAAACCGGACGGGGCGAATCGCAGATGCCACCAATGCCGGGAGAATTTTCCGAAGCGCCCTTTACGCGCGGAACGGTGGCGATGGCACGGATGGAAGACGATCCCGACTCCGCCAACTGCCAGTTCTTCATTATGCTAACCGATGCGGATCAGCTCAAAGGCAAATACACCGTGTGGGGCGAAGTGATTGAAGGTATGGAAGTGGCGGACCTCGTCAAACCGGGCGATCCGATCAAAAACGGCATCGTGAAGAAGCCGACGAAAATTCTGCGCATGCGGGTGGTTGATGAAGCGGGCAATTTAGCCCAGCCACGTAAAACCAAGCCGCTGCCCCCAACCCCACCAGCCGCCGAGATGGTCGAGCCCGACGCCAACGAGATGGGCTTGCCGGGGGCCTCGCAGGACTTGAATTAGCCATGCCCAGCCGCGTTTATTTTGCTGGCGAACTTTTCAACGCCAAAGACTTGGTGGGCAATCGTCTTCTAGCCGCTGCCATTGAGCAGCAAAGTGAGGGACGCTACGTCTGCGTGCTCCCGCAAGACATCGAGGTCGATGATCCGCGCTCCAAGCAGATTCGCGACGCCGACCTCCGGGCGGTGCTGGAGGCGGATGCGGCGCTTTTTCATTTTGATGGAACGGAGCTGGATTCCGGGACTGTCACAGAGTATGTCGCGGCAAAATTTGCGGATCGGCCCGCCGTGTTGATCCGTACCGACATCCGGCGGGCGGGTGATAGTGAGGAGGATCCCTGGAACTTGATGCTTGGTCATTGGCCGCGCACGCGCCAAGTGGTGGCTCCGGCTTTGTCGCTCTACGCCTCTTGCTCGGGCGATCTAGATCAATTTAATGCTGCGTTGGCGGAGAAGATTATCGCCGCGCTCGATGAGGTGCTCGCGACCGAGAGCGTCTTGTCAGCAGACGAGGCTCAAGCTCAAGCTGCGCTCCTCCCCAAGCTCATGGGGCTGGATTAGACAGTAGGTTATGAGGAATAGTCGCGCTCTTTATCTTGGCCGTTTATGAGAGCCTACGTTGGTAGCCTCCGATGTCCCCATCGGAGGTCGACATGAGGAAAGATGAATGCCTCGAGCCCCGTCGATAAGGACATCGCCGGCTAGCAATTTATGTAGGAAGCTCAACGCTTGGCCTTCACGCCGGAAACATCGAGCCAGTTAGGATGAGCTTCCGCGTGGACGGCGATTTCGTCGAGAATCTGCGGCAAGGTGGTGGTCGGTTCCCAGTCCCGGACTTCCTTGGCCAAGCCGGGATCAAGCACGATCCAGGGTAAATCGAAGGGGCGTGGTGTGAGGTCGGCGGCGACTTCATGCGGACCAAAGCGCTCGTCGCACCAAGCGGTGAGTTGCTTGAGCGACATGGTATTGGC
>CAWUJC010000468.1:0-3108 GCA_963922355.1 uncultured bacterium
GCCTGAAGATAAACCTCGGTCTTGCCGCTGCCGGTGACGCCATGGAGGAGAATCGGCTGCTTGGGCTGCGCCATTTCCTGGTGGATGACCGCCAAGGCCTTGGCCTGTTCCGGCATCAACTCCAGCGGCTGCGAAGCCCCTTCACTCAGAGAATCGCCAAAGGGATCGCGTTCCTGTCGGGCTGGCTCGATTGTCACCAGGTTCTTCCGGGCCAATCCTCTCCACACCGCAGCCGTCGTCCCGGTGGCCTGCGTCACTTCGGTTAGCCAATTGCCACCATTTTCCATCAGGAAAGCCCAGGCCGCCTTCTGCCCGCTAGCTCGTCCGAGTTGGGCGTTCACCTGCTCGGCGTTGAGCCCTTGTCGCGGCTCGACCCAGAGCCGCTCTTTGTAGCCACTCTCCGTTTGGCGCACCGCTTCGGGCAAGATGCTCCGCACCGCCACCGTGAGCGGCGCGCAATAGTACCCGGCAATCCAGTGGGCCAGTTGCATCAGGGGATCGGGGATAAACGTCCGCTCGCCGTAGACTTCGAGCAGGGGCTTGATGTTACCCGGTGACGTGGAGAGCGCGTCGGGCGCCACCATCTCCAGGATGTAGCCGACCACCTCGCGCCGCCCAAACGGAACGCGCACCTTGGCCCCCACCGATGCTTTTGCCAGCATCTCTTCAGGAATGGCGTAGTCGAAGGCCTGATCGAGCGAGACTTCCGGTGCCACGCGGCAGTAGGTCGCCTCGCCAGCGACGGCTGGCGCGCGGGTTCCTTCTCCTTCCAGTTTAAATTCTTCGGCCATTCGTCTCTGTTGTCGCTCTCCCAGCCCCCAAACCTCGGACTTGCCGGGACGGAAGCAATTCCCGATAGTACGGCGATGTTCCGGCGGATGCTATGGATTTTCGGCGCGGTGGTTCTGATCACCCTCAGCGTGATCGGCTACTACCTCTATCAGCTCGGGATGGAAGAGCTACCGGACCGCGCCTACGACAAGCACATCGCCATCGTGGCGCGGGAATACCCGGTTGATCCCCTGCTCGTTCGCGCCGTGATCTGGCGCGAAAGCCTCTTCGACCCCCTTGCGGTGGGCGAAGCCAAAGAACGAGGTCTCATGCAGGTCACCCCCATTGCGGCCGAGGACTGGATCGGACGGGAAAAAATCGAAAACTTCGAACTCGATGATCTCTTTGACCCTTACACCAACATCCGCGCCGGGTCGTTCTACCTCTCCCGCGCCATTGGCCGCTGGCAGGATCGCGACGATCCCATCCCCTTTGCCCTGGCCGAATACAACGCCGGGCGCAGCAACGCCCTCCGTTGGGTGGACGAGGACAATCCCCGCAGTGCCGAAGCCTTTCGCGCCAACATCACCTTCCCCACCACCGCCAAGTACATCGACGTGATTATGGACAAACACGCCGAGTACAAGAAGGATACGATGAAGCGACGCTGGGAGGAATGGTACAAGTACTTCTGGCAAAAACTCCGCGAGCGCCTGGGCGGTGAAGAGTAAACCGACCAGCCCCAGATCGACGAAGTTCGTGCTGCTGCGCTGGACGCTCTTGGGAGGCTTCATGTTCCTCCTGCTCGCGGTGCCGCTTTATCTCACCCTCACCACACAGTTCCCCACTGATGAGGAACTCGTGGCCTTTTTTAAAGAAAAGAAACCGGGCTTCCAACAACTTCGGGAAGAGCTGGCAAAAGAACCCGATTCCATCCGCGGCTTTAGCCAAACTCAAGTCCTGCTCAGCGGCGGACCCGGCAACTGGGTAAGCCCGAACAAGGCGGGAGTCACGCCCAGTCGCTTTGAGGAATTTCAGCAACTGATGGCCGCTAACGAAGTGGATTTTCTCTGGCGCCAAGGGAACATGGTGTTAATCCGCGCTGGCTTCTCCGGTTGGGGGTCGGCCACCAAAGGACCGCGCCTCTGCTATGTGTACACGACGGTCCCGCCGCATCATCAGGTGCAGGAACTCATCCAGATAAGAGAAGAAAAATACCAGATGCCCGAACACGATTGGCACCTGGTCTACAAACCGCTCGGCGATCATTGGTACATCCGCCTGATCTGGTAGCTGGCGGCTCGCTTACTCAGCCGAAGTTCCAGGTGATTCCACCGCGTTTTTTTCTGGCTCCGTTGCTTCTTGCTTCTGGGCGAGGAACTCCATCGCCTCCCGCCACCAAGTCGGGTTGGTGTGGGTAAACCAGTCGTTGTGCCCAGAGTCGAAGACGACCAACTTCTTAGGCTCGGGTAACGAATCATACAAGCGGTGACCATGAGAAGGCGGTAGCACCCGGTCGTACTTGCCAATGACCACGAAGACTGGGCCGGAGAAGTTCGCCAGGTTGTTGATGCTGTCGTATTGATCGCGCAACAAGTAACGGACCGGCATATACCTGAAGCGCCCTTGGGCGACATCCGGCAACGTATCCCAGGGGGTACCGAGAAACACCCCGGCGATCGGTAGGCTAGAATCGGCGGCAGCCGCGGCGACCACGCCGGTGCCCAAAGATTCTCCCAGCAGATAAATCGGGCCGTGGCCGTCAGCCTCCAGCCGCCGGATAGTTTCCTGCAAATCCGGGACAATGGTCGCCTCACTCGGCTTTCCTTCACGAGACGCATAGCCCGGGTACTCGTAAAGCAGGACGTTATAGCCCAACGGTTCGAGCATCTTGCCGTAAAAATGGCTCCAGATGGCCAACCCGGCATTCCCGTGGCAAACGATGACCGTCCCCTTGGCTGGCTTGCCGCCATCTTCCGTATGCCCCAGCAGGCCGCCCGCATACTCCTGGAACCAGCCCCGGAACTCCGGCGTCCCGGGTTCGCCAAAGTACGGCACGTAGCGCCCCGGAGCGGCGTTGCGCATCTCCTGCTCGGGGCTGATCCGGGTGGGGTGGTAGATCAGCGAATCCTGAAAGGTGTAGATGAGCCCCAGCACGAGGACATACAAAACGGCCAGACGCAGGAGGGTCAAGCGCAGGCTACGCCCTGCAATCCAATGCCACCAACGGGTCGGGCCTGGGGATGGATTGGACATGGGTGTGGGACGATGGGCAGGCGCTACCCGTTCACGATCGCCACGCTTTTGCTGGTCCCGAGGCGGTTCGACCCGGCGGCC
>CAWUJC010000469.1:0-3099 GCA_963922355.1 uncultured bacterium
AGCCCCATCAGATCAAGGGACGTATTGCCGCTTCCCTCGAGTACCAAGGCGTGCACCACTTGTCCATGGGCATCTACCCCAAGGCGCAGCACAGTCGTGCCGCGGGGAGGCAGGACTTCGATCACGGGGCTGGGAAGCTTCGGGTCCACCACCCAACGGCGGGAGGCGAGTGGCCCGGTCAGGAAGAGCTGGCTGACGGACGTTTCGTCCGGCGTGATTGTCTCTTCGGTCAGGAGAAAGGTGCGGGCCTGAGGCAAAAGCTGGTTGACGGCGCGTCGTTGGAGAGGAAGGAGGCCGTCTGGTAGCTGCGTGCTATCCGAGCGTAGGGACACGGGCACCAGGGGGCTGGAGAGGGCTTGTTCCGTGGCCGATACTGCCGGGACGGTTTCTCCCGGGCGCGGAGCGCGGAGCGCAATCAAGTCGGCGTTGAGTTTATCTGGCGGGAGGATGAGCATGCTGGGATCGTGCAGCTGATCCCAAAATTCGCGGTCGCGCTGCTCGGTGTCATAGAGGACAGTTTCTCGCTGCGGCAGAGCGAGCATGGCGCGCACGCGCGGTTGGGGCTGGCGGGTACTTTCCGGATAGGTGAGCTTCACGCCAGCGAAGAGCACCACGTGGGCGAGCAAGGCCAGGAGAACGTAGCCCGTGAGGCGGCGTTTTTCCTCCGGCACGACGTGAACGATGGGCTCCAGAGCCTGGGCCGCCATTTCTCGTTTGGTGCGAGCATGGCCGATGACTTCGGGCTCGTGTGGAGGACTAGCGGAGGCTGGCATCGCGGCGTTCGGGTTGGGTGCCGATCACAACGGAAAGGTCATTGAGCATGGCGGCTTCCATGATCTCCGTCACAATGCCCAATGGGACGTCCTGATCGGCGTTGATCACAACGGGACGGCTGCCGCGGCCACCGGGAAGTTCGGCCAGTGCGGCTTGGATTTCCGGTAGGCTGAGGAGTTCGTCGCGGTAAAAGATCAGCGCTTCGGTGTCAGAATCCGGCTCCGCGGCACGGGGGGGCATGACCACGGTGACAATGATGGCGTTCGCCCGGGCGCCAGCTTCGAAAGGGCTACGCGGCGGATCGACAAAGATGCCGGGCTGCAGCACGAAGGTGGAATTGAGCAGAAAGAAGATGAGCAGGAGCAGCACCACGTCGAGCATGGCGGTCATCTCCAGCGGACCGCGTTTGAGCGGGAGGCGCCGGGGCATCTTGAGCACGGAATCCGCGGCTTTCATGGCAAAGATGGCAGCTTACTTGGACCCGCTGCTGGCTTGGGCCGAGACTTCACTGTCCGGCATTTGGATGATGCCTTCTTCCGGCGGATCGGCCAGAGCATGGACGACTTCAATGGCGGCGCGCTCCATATCAAAAAGTAACTGATTGAGCCGGGTGACGAGATAGTTGTAAGCCGCGTAGGTGGGGATGGCGACGGCGATGCCGGCGGCGGTGGTGACCAGCGCCAGCCAGATGCCGTTGGCCAGATCGCTAACCGGAGCCGTGCCGCTGGCGTTGCTGATTTCCATGAAGGCGTCGATCATCCCAATGACGGTGCCAAGCAAGCCGAGTAGGGGGGCCAGGGTTCCGATGGTGGCGAGGAGAGAGAGGTTAGCTTCGAGCTTGGGCATCTCCAACTGCATGGATTCTTTGACGACTTCGCGTAACTCGTTGGCCGGTAGGCGGCGCTTGAGAATGGCGGTGCGAACCAGGTTGGGCACCGGGCCGTAGCCTTCGTCGCAGCGTTCAATCGCCTCCGGATAACGGCCTTTACGAATGAGGTTGAGGATGCCGCTGAGGAACTCGCTCACTTTCATCCGGCAGCGCTGGTAGTAGTTCATGCGCTCAAAGACGACGGCAAGGGCCACCACACTGGCGGCCAAGATAAACCACATGAGGATGCCGCCCTTTTGCAGAATGTCGAAAACGCCAACCGTTTCTTCCACCGGTGGATTGACCGGGAGCTGGGCGAGGGCAAGCAGGGCGAGTTCAGGCATGGCGGTCAACGGCGCTACCAGACGAAGGAAGTTTCCTGCCCCACAAGTTCATCCCCGTCCCACAGCGTGAAGCGCCAGGAGATGACTGGCCCGTGAATCTTATAAGCTTTCCCTAACACGGCAAAGGTCGAGCGAACCGTGCCTTTTACCCCGTTGTGCGGAACTTCCAGGCGTTTAACCTTCTCTTTGCTGTTACGCTGGCGGTATTCGAAGCGGGCTACGTAGTCTCCGGCTTGGGCGCGCTTGCTGCTCCAGCTAATGACGAAGTAATGGCCCTCGCGCATTTCTTGCTCTTCGCGAGTGATGCCGCCCCAGCTCCAGTACTTGCGCTCGAAGTCGAGGGCTTCGTTCCCGGTGTTGGGGATCTGAGCGGTGTTTTCGTAAGAGTGGACTTTGGTGACTTTGAAGTCGGGGTTAACGCGAATGGCACCAAACTCCGTCTCGGACTTACGGCGCAGGTAGGGGGCGTCATCCGGCGGGCTGTTGTTCACCGCGGACTCCTGGACGGCGGCGTCTCCCGCACGTTCGCGGTCGGCAATTTCGGAATCGCCCGGCTGGGCCCACACGTTGTCGCCACCCAGCAAGACGAGCAGGCTGGTGCAGAAAAAGGTGCTGAGAGCGCGGGTGGCCATGTGGCGAAAATTTAGAGGCTGTTGGGGCAAGCTGTCAATCATGCCCGGTAGGCATATCTTTCGCAAGTTTATACAGACTTTGCGGTAAGAAGCTATGCCAAACTCACGCGGGGGAGAGCAGCAGGCAGATTTCGCCCTTCGGCGGTTTGTTCAGGTAGTGCTCTAAGAGTTCAGACGCGGTGCCAAGGCGGTATTCTTCGTAGATTTTGGTTAGCTCCCGCGCGACGCAGAACGTCACCGCGGAAAGGGCTTCGGATTCGGTGGCCGCTTTCAGCGTTTTATGCAGGCGGTGGGGCGATTCGAAATAAACGCTGGTACAGCCACGCGCAGCGGCGGTTTCCAACTCCCGCAGGCGCTGCCCGCTTTTGACCGGAAGAAAGCCCCCGAAGTAGAACGGAGTCGCCGGCAGGCCTGAGCCGGCGAGGGCGGTCAAGACAGCGCTGGGACCGGGGAGGACATCAACCGGCAAGCCTTGTTCGCG
>CAWUJC010000470.1:0-3096 GCA_963922355.1 uncultured bacterium
CCGCTCGGCGCGCACGCCTCGTATGCTGGAAACTCGCTCACTCTCCAGGGCATCTATTGGCGCAACGATGAAAACAGCGCTAGAGTGGGCGACGTCTCGGGCCAAGCCGACCAGCCCGAAGCACTCGGCCAAGCCCTCGCCCAACAGCTTTCTTAAATGTCAGAACTTTCCACCACGACGAACGGCAAGGTCTACTTGATCGGCGCCGGCCCCGGCGACCCCGGCTTACTGACCCTGCGCGCCCGCGACCTCATCCGCCAGGCCGACGTCGTGGTCTACGATTACCTCGTCCATCCGGACATTCTCCAACATGCGCAACCCGAGGCCGACATGATCTACGTCGGCAAGAAGGCTAAGGCGCATACGCTACCACAAGGTGACATCAACGCCTTGCTCGTCGATCTGGCTCAACAAGGCAAGACCGTCGTCCGCCTGAAAGGAGGCGACCCCTACGTCTTTGGGCGCGGTGGCGAAGAAGCCCAGCAACTGCAGGAGGCCCGCGTCAGCTTTGAAGTTGTGCCCGGCATCACCTCCGGCATTGCCGCCCCGATGTACGCGGGCATCCCCGTCACGCACCGCGACTGCAACACCGCCGTCACGTTCATCACCGGGCACGAAGATCCAAACAAAGGCGAAAGCACACTCAACTGGAAAGCGCTGGCCTCACTTTCCCGCCACGGCACCCTAGTCTTTTACATGGCAGTTGAGCGGCTCGGCGCGTTAATGCAAAGCCTGCTCGACGAATGCGCGGACCCCACCACGCCGGTGGCGCTCGTGCGCTGGGGCACCTTGGGTCGACAGGAAAGCCTGGAAGGCACGATCGCGACCATCGCTGAGATCGTCCGCCAGCGTGGCTTTAAGGCCCCCGCTATCACCATCGTGGGTCAGGTGGTGAAGTACCGGCGAGAACTCAATTGGTTCGAATCGCGCCCGCTCTTTGGCCAACGCATCGTTGTCACGCGTACGCGGCAGCAAGCCAGTCGCCTCAGCCAGGAGCTACGGCTGCTCGGAGCCGAAGTGATTGAAATTCCCACGATCCGCATCGTGCCAACCACGCTCACCGCTGAACAAACTCAACAGCTAAGCAACCTCACGGCACATTTTGACTGGCTCGTTTTCACCAGCCCAAACGGGGTCGAGCATTTCTTTGCTCGTTTCTTTGAGGTGAACGATGACATCCGCGCTTTGGGGCAACTCAAATTTGCCGCTGTGGGGCCCGCCACCGCCGCCAAGCTAAAAGCCCTCGGCCTCCATTGCGATTTAACGCCTCGCACCTTCACCACCGAGGAACTGGGACGAGCCTTCACGCCCGAACAAATACAAGATCAACGCTTCTGCCTGGCTCGGTCTGCCTTGGGTAATCCAGAGTTAGCAACTTATCTGCAAAAACAAGGCGGCCAGATTGCCGAATGGTCGCTGTATGACACGTTACCCGAAACAGATGACCCGTTTGGCAAGCAGCAAGACTTTCGCGAGAACGGCGCCGACTACCTGACCTTTACCAGTTCCAGCACGGTCGAGAATTGGCACGCCCTGCAGCTATCGGCTCCGGCAGACCGCCAGCCCAAGCATGTGAGTATTGGCCCCGTCACCAGCCAGACGCTTAAAGCACTCAACCTTTCCCTTGATATAGAAGCCACGACGCACACCATCCCCGGCTTAATCCAAGCCATTCTAGAAAACGCTACCCACCCAACATCTTGATGAGCGAACCTGATTACGAAATCTACAAAGACGACGGCGATATGGCCCTGGCCATTGGTGAAATGGAAGAAGCCGTTCAACATTATCAAAAAGCGGTCGACGCCAACCCGGATTACTTTGACGGCTGGCACGCGCTCAGCATGGCGCTCATCAAAACCGACCGTTTTGAAGATGCCGTACAAGCGGCACAACGCTGTACAGAAATTGATGCCAATAATCAATTTGGCTGGACGACGCTCTCTCTTGCTTACGTGCGTTTAGATAAAATTGCCGAGGCCGAAGCTGCCGGAGCCAAGGCTAAAGTCATCTCTTGGGGCGGCAAAATTAAGACCTCCGAAGAGTAGATATACAAAGACTCCTTTTCGCTATATCTAATTTTCTTCTTGCGTCTATCTAGAAAAGGCTCTCCTATACAGGCTATGTCAGAACTAGCTAATTTAACTAGCGCCCAACTCGCCAAGATCACGAAACTGATTAAGGATAAGGAAGCCTTGCTCACCAAGCGTGATGCTCTGCAGGCCAAAATCGATAAAATCGACGCCGAACTCGGCAAAAGTGGCGCTGCCGCTCCTGCCAAGCGCCGTGGTCGCAAGCCGGGCCGGAAAGCCGCTGCCCCGAAGGCCAAAGGCACGCGCAAGCGTGGCGCCGTGAAGGATAAGATTGTGGCCCTCCTGAAAGCCAACCCGAAGGGGATCACCGTTCAGGATATCGCCAGCAAGATTAAGCTCGATTCCCGTAACGTGCACAGCTGGTTTCAGACCACCGGCAAGAAGCTTTCGGGCATCACCAAAGTCGGTCGTGCGATGTACACCATCAAAGCGGCGAAATAACCGAATCTAGAATTCTTAACCACAAAAAGCGCTCCTGATGATAGGGAGCGCTTTTTTTGTCGAAGCAAGAAACGAGTCGTCGCCAAACTCTATTTCTTTTCCCACTCGTCCCGGGACATCACTTTGACGTCCATCCGTAATGGGCGTAATGGATTAGCGTTATCGTCACGCGGAAGCACCGCGATTTTGTCGACTACTTCCATGCCTTGAATCACTTGCCCAAAGACAGTGTTCTTTCCGTCTAGAGAAGGCGCGTCCACCACACAAATGTAGAATTGGCTCCCGTTGGAGTATCGCAACGGGTTCACGTCATCCGGCAACCGCGCCGCGGCCACGGCGCCACGTTTATGTTTGCGGGAGATTTCCGGCTTTATGACATAACCCGGACCGCCTTCACCATGCACATCACGCTCATCATCCTTCGATAAAGGGTCGCCCCCCTGAATGATGAAGTGCGGAATGACTCGATGGAATGTCGTCCGATTAAAGAAACGATCTTCGGCGAGGCGCTTAAAGTTGGTCACCGTCTGCGGTGCCGCTTTGCCGTCTAACTGGATGACGA
>CAWUJC010000471.1:0-3091 GCA_963922355.1 uncultured bacterium
ACCGTTCTACAAAAGGGCGATATTCTCAACGTCGCGGGGATGGCGCTTCACCTCGAACGTTTCGTGAAGGACTTCGGCATTGAGGAGGCGAAAATCCAACAAACCGATCTCGTCACCTTCAGCCTTGGGATTGTCGCCGGGCTCCTGCTCTCTGGCTTGGGCATTACCCTTTTCGGCATTTCGATCACGCTCGGGATGTCTGGCGGTCTCCTGTTGGCCGGTATTCTGGTCGGCTTCTTCCGCGCGAATCACCCCACCTTTGGCATGTTGCCCAGCGCCGCGCGTTGGGTACTCATGGAGATGGGACTCATGTTCTTTATGGCCGCGGTGGGCCTGAGTGCGGGCAAAGACATCGTGGAAGCGTTGACCAGCTTCGGCCCCTCGATGTTCCTGGCGGGGGTGGTCGTCACCCTCTTACCCCTGCTCCTCTCCTATGCCTTTGGTCGGCTCGTTTTGCGACTAAACCCGGCCGTGCTGCTTGGTGCCATCACCGGTGCGATGACAAGTACGCCCGCCCTAAGCATCATCTGCGAAGAAGCCAAGAGTTCTGTCCCCGCCCTGGGCTACGCGGGAACGTACGCGTTTGCCAACGTGATCTTAACCGTTGCCGGCACGTTGATGATGGTGCTGTAGCGACGTTAACTCAAACTGCCCACTGTTCGGGCCGATCCGTGTCGAAGCCCATGTTGCGGTAGATAGCGAGTTTGTTCCGCAACGTGCGGAGGCTGATGCCGAGCTTCTTGGCCGCGTGCGTCTTGTTGTTGCGGGTCAACATGAGCGTGGCCGCAATGAGTTTGCGTTCCATTTCCTCGCAGGTTGGGAGATTGGCCAAGTCAAAGACCGGCGCGTCTGGGGTAGGCGAGGCCGGCAAGCCAAGATCGTGCACGTCCACGTAGCGCTCGTTTTCGGCCAGGATAACTGCCCGCTCAATCGTGTTTTGCAACTCACGGACATTTCCCGGCCAGCGATAACTCCGCAGCTTTTCCAGCGCTTCCGTGGTGAGCGACTTTTGCCCCTTGCCGTGTTTACGGCAAAAGCGTTGGACAAAGCTCTTGGCCAACTCGTCGATGTCCCCAACGCGGGTCCGCAAGGGCGGCAAATTAATCGGCACCACGTTGAGCCGGTAGTAGAGATCTTCCCGGAAACGGCCCTTCCGCACTTCGTCCAACAAGTCGCGATTGGTGGAGGCGACAATGCGCGCATCCATCTTGATCGCTTTGTCCCCCCCGACGCGTTCGAATTCCTTCTCTTGCAAGACGCGCAGGAGTTTTACCTGCAAGTTCAACGGAATCTCAGCGATCTCGTCGAGCAGCAGGGTTCCGCCCTGGGCGGTCTCGAAGCGGCCAGGGCGACGGTTGATCGCCCCATCGAGCGCCCCCTTCTCGTGGCCGAAAAACTCCGCCTCCAATAAGGCTTCCGGCACCGCCGCGCAGTTGATGCGAACGAAAGGAAGCTCCGCCCGTGGGCTGTATTGCTGGATGGTGTGCGCGATGATCTCCTTGCCCGTGCCGCTCTCGCCCTGGATGAGAACGGTGGCTTCGGTCTGGGCCACTTTTTTGACCAACTCCAACACCTCACTCATGATCGGGCTCTTGCCCCAGATCACATGCTGGTTTTCCTTACTCGCCTGGGCTTGGCGTAAGTAAACGTTTTCACTTTCAAGCTTAAGCGTCCGGTTGATCCGCTTAATGCAATACTGCAACTCGGCGGGAGAAATGGGCTTGATGAGGTAGTCGGAGAGACCAAGGCGCATGGACTCGACCGCGTTTTCCGCGGTGGCATAACCGGTCATGAGTACCGCCGGGAGTTGGGGATGGCTCTCGGCCAAGCCGCGCAGGAAATCAAGGCCGCTACCGTCTTCCAGCTTGAGATCGCACAAAACTAGGTCGAAGCTCTCCTTGGTCACCGCCGCTTGGGCTTGCTCCAAAGAACTGACCGCATGTGTCGTCAATTCCATCGCCTCCAATTGGGCGGCGATGGCTAAACGCACCGCTTCTTCATCATCAACAATGAGAATCCGTTCCAAAGACATAGCAGGCTTTCCCGAATTAATCGGCAAAATGTACCGTATACGTACACTTATTTAGACGAACCGCCAACTCCTTAACCTTCAGTATAGTGAATTTTTTTCCGCTTTCCGCCTCAGAACGCAAGCAACACTAATGTTCTTATCTGCTCATTATCAGCACCTTACCCCATAACCTCTCATGACTTCCGTCATCCAAGCAAAACTGGCCGGCATTTCGTACCCAGAGACTGATGGGCAAATCTTGCAAGCCATCCGAGATTACTTCGACCTTCCGGAGGCCCCACCCTGGCCTTCGGAAGCTGATGATGACATCGCGTCACTTTCGCCAACACCTGGTCTCCTCGGTGTCATCTCTCCGCACATTGACCTCCGCGTCAGCCCTCTTTCCTACGCGCATGCCTTTGCGCCCTTGCTGCAGGAACCTCCGGCCTCCTCTTACCTGATTCTTGGTGTGGGCCACCAATCCCGCCGCGAGTGGTGTTTCGATGCCCGGCCCTGGTCAACCGCCCTGGGTGACACGACCGTTGACCCACGTGCCATCCGGCAACTTGAAGAGGATCTCGGCTCGGAAGCGCTCCATGATCCACCGGCCTTTGAACACGAGCACTCGATTGAGTTCCCGCTACTCCTCCTCCAGGCTCTCTGCCGCTTGCGCGGGATAGAGCCCGACTTTCAGATCGTCCCTCTCCTTTGTGGAGGGCTCTATCCCCTCCTCTATGACCTGGGTGACACGACAAAAGAAACCCAGCGTTTGGAGCTGCTCGCTCAGAGCCTTCGAGAGTGGTGGGACCAGCAACAAGGGCAGGCGCGGATCATCGTCAGCATCGACGGTTGTCATCAGGGGCCTCGTTTCGATCACCCCTACAAGATGAACGAGACCCGCATGAAGCAAACCCAACTGTGGGAGGATTTCCTCTGGCGCTACGTCGAGCAGCAAGACCTCGAAGGCATGCTCATTTTCCTCCAGCAAGACGGCAATGCCCGACACTTTGATGGCGTTGGCGCACTTGCCCTCCTGCTCTCCATGTTTCCGGATGAACTCGAAATCACCCGCCGCTACTA
>CAWUJC010000472.1:0-3083 GCA_963922355.1 uncultured bacterium
GTCTGGAAAGATTGGGCCGACGAAGGCAACGGACGGTATTCGGCTCCTTGGCCTCATGATTGGGGGTTGGCCGACGAGAAGATTGCCCACAGCAGAGATTTCTACGACAAGCATGTCACCGAAGAACTCGCTAAACGCACCGAAATTGTCTGGTGGGGCAAGGATCGCATGGAGCAAGTCGGCAGCCTCGAAACCCTCAAGGCTGGCAGCTTCTTTGCGGATGAAGAGAACGATAAGCTCTGGCTGATGCCCCCGGCCGGGAAGTCCATGGGGGATGCTCAGGTGGAAGTGAGTGTGCGCCACCAACTGGCCTGGTTCCGCCAGGTAAACAATTTCGTGTTGCGGAACCTTACTTTCCAGCGAGCGGCGAACGGTTCGCAACATGGCGACGGGCAATTTGCGGTGGCGATCTTTGGGAATACGGTCGAAGGGGATTTCCGCGTTCCCACCAATGTTAGCTTTCATCTAAAAATCGAGAACTGCCGCTTTGCCGAAAGCAACGCCTCAGGACTCACTCTGGCGAATTATGAGAACGTCAGCGTCCTTAATAGCCAATTTGCCGACAATGGGATTTCCGGGGCGTGGAAGACTCGTTTGCGCTATGTGGAAGTCAACGGCTGCTCGTACCAGCGCAACAACTGGCGGATTGGTGGCTACGGAAAGTTTTATGATTGGGTGCCGGCCGGCGTGAAGTTTCTGCAGTGTGCCGACATGATTATCGAGGACTCGGTTTTCGAAGACAACTTGGCCACGGGACTATGGCTCGACTGGCAATTGGAGCGGGTGCTGATCCGAAACATCAAAGCCAACAAGAACGCCGGAGCGGGGCTTTACATTGAGGCGTCCAGCGGCCCTTTCTTTGTCACTGATAGCGAATTCGTCGGGAACAACACGCTGCAAAATAATGGGGTGAACCACGGCGGCATCCTGATTGCGGAATCGCGTAATGTAACCGTTAACAATTGTCTGATCGCCGACAATAGCCATGGCCAGGTCATCATTCGCTCGACGGACCGTCCGGGTGTAGGCGGTTATTTTTCAGGCGAGCGTTTTGACGGCACGGTGAAGTACATCAGTCTCCTCAACAATACCATGATTGGCAAAAGCATCGCCCCGCCGGAAGAGGTGCGAGCCTCCTGGCATAAGTCTGAACACGAAAGCGGTGGCTTGATCATGAGCAGCACCCATACGAAGTCGCCGCACTTTGAGGAGCATTTCCTCCCCACCTTGTGGGCAGATGGAAATCGGTATTATCACCGGGATGCCAAAGCGGTCTTTTCCACCGGCGTGAACCACGGCTGGAACCGGGTCAACTTCGACGACTGGAAAAAGAAGTACAAGCTCGACCTAGGCTCAACCTGGGATGCTTCCATCCTGACGCAAGTGGACGCCGCGAAGTAAGCGGCGTGACTTTCAAGTCCAGTTGAGCCAGAGCGCGGGGCGCACGGAGGTTTTGGCGAGAGGTAATGGCGGAGGAGCACTGTCTCCTCCGCTTTTTCGCTTAATAGCCGGCGAAGATCGGGGCCTTTGGGTTCGCTTTGGCGTAGTCGGCGTTAATGATGCCGATCAAGGGCTGACCGGAAACATGCATGGCGTAGGCTTCATTGCCGTCTTTGGCTAAGCGCCAGTAAACCACGCCGTGGATGGATTCAATCTCGCGTCCGCCAAACTTTGCCGGGGCGCTGGCATCCACAAATTCCCAAGATTCTTCGTCGCCGAACTGCTTGTCGGCAAAGGTGCGCAGCTGCTCAATCGCCTTGAAAGCGGCGTCGTCGCCGCCGTCACCAGACTTGGCTAAGGTGATCTGCTCCAGCCAGGATTTACCGGCGTCGTCAAAGGCCACGGTGTAAAGCATGCCGCCATCAACTTCCCAAGTTTTCTGGGAAGTTTTCTCATCCTGGCTCTTCGGCTCACCAAACGTTTTGGTGATTTCATCCGCAGTCTGTCCCAGCGCGGCAAAGCTCGGCGACACGGGGAGGAGGAAGAGGGTGAGTACAAACAGGAAAGATTTCATGACGTAAATAGGGTGTTAGTGGGGTGAGATACTCGTTGATCAGTCCGCTTCTCGCTATCGCTTCGATGTCATCTTTTGATGGTGAATAGGAAAGACATAAAAATCTAAGCGGTATTGGGGCGCCTTGAAGGGGGAGGGCCGAGCTTGACTTCGGTCAGCTAACTTTTTACTACTCAGACAGCTCTGAAAGGGGGCTACTGGTCCGCAGGAAGGGAATTTCCCACCTTTTATCCATCAACAGAGAACTTCCATCCTGCCTGATCTGCGGACGTTGGGCGCCTCAAGGAATGGAATGTTGAAAACACTACCCCCTTATCCGAGCCTCGACTTCTACAAGAAAGAGGCCAAGACCCTTGCCCGGTCCGTTCGGGCCCAAGATGCTGATGCCCTTCGACGGGTTCGGCAAACGCACCCGCGTTTTGACGCGGAAGCTGCCCCGCCAGCATATTTCAGTCTCCATGATGCCCAACTTGTGTTGGCGCGGGAACACGGCTTTGCGAGTTGGCCCAAGTTTAAGCACCAGATAGATTTTCGGAATCTGGATTTCTCCGACCCAGACGAAGCTTTTGTTCAATTCAAGTTGGCCGTGAACGCCGAGGATGCAGAGCGCTTGGCGGACCTTCTCAAGAAGAACGCCACCTTGGCCCAACGCCTCAACGAGCCGGTGTTTGCCTTTGATTCTCCCGCCGTGGTGCACCGGAAGAAGAATCGGGCCATCTTGCAAGTTTTGCTCGAGGCTGGAGCCGACCCCAATGCCCGTTCCAACTGGTGGGCTGGTGGCTTTGGTGTGTTGGAGGAGAACGAAGCGAATGCGGCTTGGCTGCTGGAACAAGGAGCCAAGCTGGACGCCCACTCCGCCGCTTCGCTGGGGTATGGAGAAGAGCTCAGTTCCATCTTACAGAGTGATCCTGAGGCCGTGAACCGGCGCTTTGGCGACGGGCAAACCCCGTTGCACGTGGCACGGACTGTCGAGGTCGCCCAGATGCTTCTGGCCGCGGGAGACGATGTGCACGTGCGTGATCTTGACCACCAAAGCCTTTTAGCAGCACCTCTTTTTTGTCAATCTCCG
>CAWUJC010000473.1:0-3081 GCA_963922355.1 uncultured bacterium
GGTCGGCAACTCGCTTTTGCTGCTGGCGACGATTGTCTTGTTCATCAAGGTCAACGGCAGCGAGTCGGGTGTTTTGGCCGTTCAGGTGGGCGGTTGGGACGCGCCGTACGCCATCACTCTGGTGGCTGACTTGCTCGGCGCGATTATGGTGTTGATCACCGGCGTGATGGGCCTGGGCGTCGCCATCTTCGCTTTGGCGGACATCGACGAGGATCGCCAGCGCTTTGGCTTCTTCCCGCTCTACAACTTTTTGCTCATGGGCATCGGCGGCGCCTTCCTGACTGGGGACTTATTTAACCTCTACGTCTGCTTTGAGGTCATGCTGATCGCCTCGTTCGTCCTGCTCGCCTTGGGCGGCCAACTGGCGCAGATCGAAGGCGCGTTAAAGTACTTCGTCCTCAACCTGATTTCCTCGATTCTCTTCCTCGCTGGCGTGGGCATTCTTTACGGCAAGATCGGGACGCTCAACATGGCGGACCTCGCCGTTAAGCTGGCGGAACATCCAGAGTCCTTCTTCATCAACATCGCCGCCATGTTCTTCCTCGCGGCCTTTGGCGTGAAGGCGGCAATCTTCCCGTTCTTCTTCTGGCTGCCGGCCAGCTACCACACGCCGCCGGTCGCCATCTCGGCCATCTTTGCGGCCATGTTGACCAAGGTGGGGGTCTATTCGCTCATCCGAAGCTTCACGCTGTTCCTCAACCAAGATGAGGCCTTCATACAGATGTTGCTCCTGGTCATAGCCGCGTTGACCATGATCATCGGCGTCCTCGGGGCGGCGGCGCAATTTGAGATCAGGCGCATTCTGTCTTTCCACATTATCAGCCAGATTGGCTACATGATCATGGGCTTGGCGATCAACACCACCCTGGCCCTGGCGGGCACGGTCTTCTTTATCGTCCACAACATCCTGGCGAAGGGGAACCTCTTCCTCGTGGGTGGTGCGGTGCAGAAAGTGAAGGGCTCCGGCGAGCTTTATCACATCGGTGGCATGTATCGGAGCTATCCGTTCCTTGCTTTCCTCTTCTTTATCTCCGCCTTTGCGCTGGCTGGGGTGCCGCCACTTTCCGGCTTCTGGAGTAAACTCATCCTCATTCAGGCCAGCATCGAAGTCGAATTCTGGGGCATCATGGCAGTCTCCCTGGCGGTCGGGTTGATGACGCTTTTTTCCATGACCAAGATCTGGGCCGAGTGTTTTTGGAAGCCACAGCCGGAAAAAGGCACGCCGCCCCACTTGGTGACCGACCAAGACAAGCCTGTTCCGTGGCTGATGATGGTGCCGATCATCACCATTGCGTTGTTGATCTGTCTCTTTGGTATCTTCGCCCAGCCGCTCTTTGATATCGCCCACCGGGCAGGGGAGCAATTGGTTGATCCGACGGCTTACATCGAAACGGTGCTGAAGAAAGGAGATTACCCATGATGCTCTGGCCCAAGCGCTTCTTCCGCCTCATCCGTTTTCTGCTCTTCTACGTCTGGGAGATCATTCTTTCGAATCTGTATGTCGCCTATGACATCTTGACGCCGAACTACTTTATGAAGCCGGGTGTGGTGGCCATGCCTCTGAGCGTGACCACGGATTTCCAAATCTTCCTCGTGGCAAACCTCATTACCATGACGCCGGGCACCCTCTCCATCGACGTATCCACCGATCGCAAGACCCTCTACGTCCACGCCATGTACATCGACGACGAGGAAGCCGTCATCCGCTCCTTGAAGGAGGGCATCGAAGACGCCGTCATCAAACTTTACGCCGACTAAGCTCATCTCCATGGAATTTGACTACAACAACCCGGTCGTCGTCGCGGCCATGATCGCCTTCGGCTTCATCGTTGCGGCTTTCCTCATGTGCTTCTGGCGCTTGGTTAAAGGACCAACGCTGCCGGACCGTGTCGTCGCGCTGGACTTGCTGGCCATCTACACCTTGGCGCTGTGTGCGGCCTACACGTTGCTGACGGGCAACCCGGTTTACCTCGACGTCGCCCTCGTCCTGGCCCTGACGGCCTTCCTTAGCACCGTGGCACTGGCCTTGTATCTGGAGAGGAGGATGGACAAATGATTCTTGATTGGCTGATCTGCTTGCTCCTGGTTTCGGGATCGTTCTTCATCTTCATTTCTGGGCTTGGCATCATGCGCTTGCCGGATGTCTTTACCCGCATGCACGCCGGGACCAAGGCCTCCTCCTTTGGCTCTGGGCAAATCATGATTGCTGTGGCGCTCTACTTCTTGGAGCCCTGGATTGTGATCAAGTGTGTGTTGGTCGTAATCTTCATCTTTGCGACCGCTCCGGTCGGCGCCCACATGCTTGGTCGGGCCTGTTATTTCCTCCGTATTCCGATGTGGCAGGGCACCGTGGTGGATGAGCTGAAAGGCAAGTATGACCTGAAAGGGCACACCCTGAAGAGTCAGGATGAGTAGTCATTCCTGACATCGTTTTGTCCTTTTTATGGAAAAAATAGGAAAAGCAACGTGACTTCCCACCACGTTGATGCTTTGATTTTACGTCAATCACCTTGTGATAAACACTTTGTGATTGACTAATTTACGTTAAAACAAATAAAAAGTCGGTATGCCGGATCAGCCAGCTAAGCGCTCTGACGAGATGAAAGGGGTTAAGCCACCTTCCCAGGCCATTCCTGCCGCCCCGCTTCCTCCCGCCGCCATCAAGCCGCAAGGTGCTCTCCCTAAACGGGAAACGCTTCGAATTACCCTCCCTAAGTCCGCTCGATCGACCAAGAAGTCGACCCGCATGGTGCCGAACAAGCCCGATGCCTCGGGAGCGACGACCATGCCCATTATGGGTTCTGAGGGTGGCCAACAAACAGGCGGTGCCTGGTCAACCCAAGTCACGCGCCCCATGCCGGCCAAGATTCGCCAAGACCTGCGCCAAGAAATGAGCGTCCAGTCGCAAGGCGAGCAGACCGAACCTTTACCGAACGTCCTCAAAGAAGGCGCCAGCAAGCCCGAGACCGCCAAAGTAGAAAACCCAGGCGTGGCTCCTGCAGCCTCAGCGGCTCCGGCCCTACCGAAGCCTCCGGCTCCGCCGAAACCGCCTGCTCCGCTGGCAGCCCCCCAGGCACCAGC
>CAWUJC010000474.1:0-3077 GCA_963922355.1 uncultured bacterium
ATCTCTTCGTTGAGTAGGATCGAGACGTGGCGATCCAGCCAAGAACTATCCGCAAACGAGCGCAAGGAACGCGTACCTGCGTGGCCCCCGGCTTCTCCCGTCCGGAGATTCGGATCAAGGTCCGACAAGTTGAGCCGACGCAGAAGATCGCGCAAGACTTGGTTGCTGGCTTTGAGGTCTTCGGTCTCGAGGTAGCTAACGGCACCGCGTCGTTGCGCAATCTCGGTTCGCTGGCTCTTGGCAATATCCACAAGGTTTTGGAGGGCGCTTCGTGTTTCTGCCGGGGCTTGGTCCATGACGGTCCGGAGCAATTCCGGGTCGTCCGTCATGACCAGCATGGCGTGGAGTTCGCGGACGCGCTCAATGAGAAGATTCCGCGCCCGCTGTTTGCCGTGGATGTGTTTGAGGCGGGCGTAGCCTTGGCGGGTAAAGACATCGCGGAAAACCTTCTGCGCTGCTTGGGCAGCCCCCAGCTTGTTGATGGATTTGATTTTCTGGAAGAAGGTACGTTCTGCCAGTTCGGCCATTTGCTGCTTGGTATCCGGATCGTTCATGTCCAAGCCGCCTTCTTCGAACTGATCCAACTCGGCCTTTAGCTCCGCCACTTCCTGGGCAAAATAGTTGAGCTTCGTGTCGACGTCGTTCACGTCCTGCGGCTCGTAGTTGCGCCACTCGCTGGTCCAGCTTTTGGGGCGTTGGTCCTTGGGAATATTGCGCAGCACTTTATCCAGCTCGATCCTCTGTTGGAGTTCGAAGAGTCGCTGGATTTCTGCCAGGCTTTCCAGATTGGCGGGGAGGTTGTTTTTTGCGTCTCGGAAGAGTTTGTTGACGAAGTGCTTTCGGGCGCCGTCGCGTCCTTCCAAGAGAAGATGGCGAAAGTCTACCTCCAGGTTGGTCAGAGCAACCAGAGATGTGTCGGGGATACGGTTGCCGTACTTAGTTTGCTTCACCACGTTGGAGACGTGATTGGCATGGAAGGCGTTTTCCACCAAAGCGCCAAGGGCACCGGTGCGGTCATGGGTGCTGGGGACGTTTTCGTAGAGCTTGGAGAGTTGGCGTGTGGGCCCCATCTCGATCTTTACCCCGGGCGGGACCTCCATCTCACCATAACCCGGGAGCACCTTCGTGCCGCCTTGTTCCGGGATGCTGGCATCAATCACGATCGTGCGGCCTTCGGCTAAATAGCGGGTGTAGACTTGAGTCTTGTAAGCGCCGGGGATGAAGTAGGCGCCGGACATTTTGGTGAGTTTGGAGATGGCCTCATCCAACTCGACCAGGAAGGTGGCGGAACGGCGATCCGACATGCGCCAGTCAGCCATCATGCCGTCTCCCGGAAAGTGCATCATGTCGTAGGCATCGGCGGGCGAGAGCGCGATGTCCATTCGGCTGCGGAAGCGTTTCTCAAACTCCTGCGTCAGGTGTTGATGGATATCGCTGCTGCCGGTAATTTTGCGACCATCTTTGGAGACGACTTCTTCGGCATCGGTAAAGAGCGTCTGGTCCAAGTCGCTGATGGCCCCGTTCATCTTACCGGCGTTGTTGAGTTCGATGCGGATCCCGTACTCCGCCACAATCTCCGACCAAACCTCGAGATTGATGCGATTGCGGATTTCCCCAATCTTCATGTTCAGCTGACGGTAGTTATCCGTGGCGAGGATTTTGCCCAAAGCCTCCATGGCTTTGAGGTCAGAGGTGTAGAGCTTGCGCACAAAATCCTCATCCACTTGGTCGGCTGAGATGCCGGGAACCCCCGGCGATGTTTCCTTGAAATGATCCGCGCGGATGGTTTTGACGGCGTTCTCCAGGTCCGCATGGGTCGAGAGCGGAGCAAGTACTCCCATGACGATGAGGAGGAACCACGCTGTTGAGCCGAGCGGTTGACGTCGTCGAAATGGGAGGAAGGTCATGGTGATGAAGGGTCAGAATTTTATCGGCTTTTCAATGCTGAGGTGGTCATGCCTCAGGTAGGTGCCTTGGTCGTATTCCGAGACGATTAAGTTGACGTAATACGTGCCGCGCGCGGGCGGGGTGTAATGCAGCCATTTGCTGAAGTTTTTGTAGGCATTCCCGGCCTTGAGTTGGCCCAGTTGATAGTCGGCGATGATGTAGCCCTTTTGATTAAAGTCTTTGATCAAGGGCTTCTTGCTGAGGAAGAGCTGAATCCTGATGGTGCCGCTAGTGCCATTGGCGCGCCGGTTGGCGATTTCATCGAAGGTCACCTTGACACCCTGGCCGCGCGGATTCGTTTCGAAGGTAAAGCCTCCCACCAGAGCAATTTCGCGAAAGGCAAATGTCTCGGGTTGATCGTATTGCTGATACGCGACAAATTTTTTGCCCTCCGGCCCACGGGTGACGAGATGGAGTGACGTAAAGTAAGTGCCGTTGGGGGGAGGCGTGTAGGGCACGGTTCGGGATAGATCGCGGAAACGCTTCTTCGGACCAAGGGATTTGAGTTTGTATTCTCCCAACTTGTAGCTCTTCGTGACCTTGTCCGGGTAGGGGCGATCGCTCGCCCAAAGTTCGAGGGAAAGAGGCGGGCTGCGTTTGCTTCCTTTGTTGCTGATCTGATCGAGCTTGATGCGGACCGTCAGTTTATTGTTGTCCGTCTGCCAACTACTGGCCCCGATCATCCGTAGATCAACTGTCGGTGGGGGAGGTTTCGCTTTCTCAGGCGTTTTTGCCACCACGGGTCGCAGTCCTTTCGACCAATTCTTGGGGCCGGTGCGTGGCTTAGGAGGATTAGCGGCTAGCAACGGGTCGCCGGCGATGGGCGCGGCCTCTGCCAGGGCGGTGTTCCAAGGATTATCAACTGAGTCCAGTTGTTTGGTGAGCGAAGTAGTCCCCGTTGACTTGGGGTAATGGTTGGTCCCAATGATCAATCCGATAATGAGGAGGAGAATAACGGCAGCGCCAGCGGCGATTCGTTTTCCGTGTTGGGTGAAGAATGGGATGCCCTCGCTCTTACGCGTTTCCGAAGTCTTAGATTCTTTATGGGCAGGTTGCGTTTTAGTGGCTGATACCGGTACGGGTGGGGGGGAAGGAGAGGTCTTTTCTGCTTTCTTCGTTGCGGGTTCTAG
>CAWUJC010000475.1:0-3071 GCA_963922355.1 uncultured bacterium
ACGTGTGCTCTTCCGATCTCGTCGACGTAGGTGAAGTCGCGCTCCAGTTTACCGTGGTTATAAAGCTCGATCGGCTTTCCCGCATCGATCAGGCGGGTGAACTTGAAGACGGCCATGTCCGGCCGACCCCAGGGGCCGTAGACGGTGAAAAAGCGCAGGCCAGTGGTCGGGATGTCGTAGAGGTGGCTGTAGGTGTGGGCCATCAATTCGTTGGCCTTCTTCGTGGCGGCGTAGAGGCTGATGGGGTGGTCGACGTTCGTCTGGACCGAGAAGGGCGTCGAGCGGTTGAGCCCGTAGACGCTGCTCGAACTGGCGTAGACGAGGTGCGAGCATTTTTGGTGGCGGGCGCCTTCCAGAATGTGGAGAAAGCCATTGAGGTTGCTGCTCGCGTAGGCCGAGGGATTTTCCAGGCTGTAGCGCACGCCGGCTTGGGCACCGAGGTGGATGATGCGGTCGAACTTCTTCCCGGCGAAGACGCCGGCCATGAAGTCGGCGTCGGCAAAGTCACCGCGGGCCAGGGTAAAGGCATCGTACTGGTCCAGCTCGCGGGCGCGCGCTTCCTTCAACTCGTCGGAGTACAGGTGCGGATTGAAATTATCGATACTGACCACTTCGTGGCCGGCTTCCAACAAGCGCTTGGCCGTGTGGAAGCCAATGAACCCGGCCCCGCCGGTCACCAAATAAACCATCGAGGGACAGTAGGATAAGTCCCCCACTTAGGCAAGGGTGGCGTCACGCCACTCTGGCAAGCGAGCGGGCTCGGTGCGAGGGGATTCATTCGGGCTGACTTCCACTCTTGCTAGCGAGCGGGGGCTTCGCCTAGCTTCGGGCTTATGGCCTTTCTTTCCTTCCATCCGATCTACCACGAAAAAATTTGGGGCGGCGACAATCTGAACAAGATCTACGGACGCGAGTTGCCGGAAGGCAAAAAGATCGGCGAGAGTTGGGAGTTGGTCGACCGGTCCGACGACGGCAGCAAGTTGCTCGAAAGCTATGCGGGCTGCGACAACCTGCACGCCCTTTGGGAGCACGCGGACAAAGAGAAGATTTTCGGCCGCCGCGCGCCGGACACCGAGCGCTTTCCCATTTTGCTCAAGCTCCTCGACGCGCAGGACAAGCTAAGCGTGCAGGTCCACCCGCCGATCGCCAAAGCGGCCGAGCTAGGCGGCGAGCCGAAGACGGAGATGTGGTACTTCCTCGGCACGGAGGATGACGCGCTGATTTACGTTGGCCTGAAGAAAGGCGTGACGCGGAAGCAATTTGAAGAGGCGATCGGCACACCCGCGTTGCCGGACTTGCTCCACACGCTCAAGACCAATCCGGGCGACGTGATGTTCCTTCCCTCCGGTCGCCTGCACGCCATCGGCGGCGGGAATCTGATCTTTGAAGTGCAGCAGAACTCCGACACGACCTATCGCGTGGACGATTGGAGTCGGGTCGACGATGACGGCAAGCCGCGCGAGCTGCACGTCGAGAAGTCGCTCGCGTCGATCGACTTTGACGACCCCGAGCCGTACTTCTGCCAGCCGCACGGCGAGCGTATTCTGGAGACGCCCTACTTCTGCCTCTACCAGACCGAGATTTACGAGGGCGAGCAACGCAGTTGGATCAGCGACGGCGAAAGCTTTCAGTACCACATGGTCACGGAAGGCGAAGTCGAAGTCGGCGACCGCAAGCTCAAAGCCGGTGAGCACGTCTTCGTCACCGCCGATCAGGGCGACTATGACTTCAAGCCGCTCTCCGAAGGCGTCCGTATCCTCACGGTCCTACTCGGCAAAAAGTAGGCGCCGTAAGTAACGTTTTCTTAAAGCGTAAGGCGGGTAAAGTACCCCTCCGCTGCTTACAATCTTGTCAGCTTAGCGGAACATAGTTGCGAATGGCACTCGTGATGCTTATTGATTAACTGTGGATTACCAACCACTGAACCCGGCGATTCGCGACATCCTGACGGCCATTCGGCATCGTCAGTCGCTGGAGGACGTTGTCGCTTTAATTCTGGACCGCAGTTGCCAGCTGGCCGACGCGGTGCATGGTTCCTTCGTCAAGGTCGACCACGACACCTCCGAGTTGCTCATCACCTGTGTGCACGGGCCCGACTGGACGCCCGAGAAGCGCGGCTTGGTCCTGAAGATTGGCGAGGGCATCACCGGCAAAGTGGCGGAGACGGGCATCCCTTATCTTTGTAGCGATACGGCTCGCGACCCGGATTACTACCCGCTCTTCGACTTCGTCCGCAGCGAGTTGGTGGTGCCTGTCATGGTCAACGACCGCATCTGGGGCATCATCAATCTCGACGGCATGCGGCCCAACGCCTTCGACGCCGACACGCTCGCCACCATGCGCGTCTTTGGCGATCTCTGCGCCTTCGCCATCAGCATTCGCTGGGAGATGATCGAGCACGAACGCTGGCAGGCCCACGTGCTCAAGAACGAAAAGCTCGCCGCCTTGGGCGAGGTCATTGCCGGCATCGCGCACGAGATCAATAATCCGCTGACCTCCATTCTCGGCCATGCCACGCTGCTCTCGCTGCGGCACAAGCTGGAAGAGGATAGCTCCCTCCAAGGCATTCTGGAGGAGACCCGTCGGGCGGCGGATCTTGTCCGCAGTCTGCTCCACTTTAGCCGCCAGGATGAACTGGAAAGGCTCACGATCGACGTGAACGAAATCGTGGAAGCGGTCGTCAGCCTCAAGCAGTACCAGTTTCGCGTCCATCACATTTCCCTGGAGTTGGAGTTGAGCCGCTCGCCTTGTCCCGTGCTGGCCAGTCCGCCCCAGTTGCAACAGGTTCTGCTCAATCTGATCAACAACGCGATCCAAGCCATCCCGGAGGATCGCCGCGACGGCTGCGTTCGCGTTACTACCGTACGTCAAGGCGAGCGGGTGGAAATTTCCGTGATCGACAACGGCACGGGCATCTCCGACGAGGCGCAGAAACAGCTCTTCGATCCGTTCTTCACCACCCGAGAAGTCGGCCAGGGGCGCGGCCTGGGCCTCACCATTGCGCACTCAATTGCCGAGCAGCATGGCGGTGGTCTCCGCATCAACGCCCGACCCGACGGCGGCACGCGCAT
>CAWUJC010000476.1:0-3065 GCA_963922355.1 uncultured bacterium
TCATCAGTCGCGCGGACCCGGAGGTAGGCCCAGCGATCATCGCTTTGGCAGGTGACGCTCGCGGTCTGGAAGTGGAAGTCGGTGCACCAGTTGCCACCCAAGGTCACCCACGGGTTGTCGCAATCGCTCCGTACAAAGTAGAGCCCTTCGGTCTCGCCATGTCGGACCATCAGCCGGTAGGCGATATGCCAGAATGCGAGGCCGTCCCAGGGAGCGGCTTCCAGAGCCGTCGGACGCAGGTGCTCGACCCGGCACGCCACCACGTTCCAAAAAGCGTAGCCCTCATGTTCAATCAATTCCAGCCCAGCCGGGAGGAGGTCGCGAACGTTCTCGGCCGGGCAGCGGTGGAGAAAGAGCCAGCCTTGGGCCAGCTTGCCGCTGAAGTCGATCGGGTGATGGAGGCTCATGGCAGGAGCCCTCCCTTCCAGAGGGTTGTCTTGTTCCACCAGGCCCGCAGACGCTCCAGCCAGCTAGGCTGAGGCGCGGGAGCGCTGAATTCACCGAGGTCTTTGAGGATTCTCATAATAGTTCCTTGAAATATTTTATTTTCAGTAATTTATGAAAATAAGAGTCAAATTTTTTTAGTAGGTTTCGCTTCCTCCCTTGTGCTGAATGCCAAGCGCTTCTTCTGGGCTCTTGGTTCCCTTGAGGAATTTCATGGTGAAGTTGAGCGCCGCGTTTTTCTGCGACCACGAGACGGTTTCCATGAAGCGGTCGCAGAGTTCGACGAACTGGGTCAGCTCCTTGAGTTGATTGTGAAAGGCCAGGGCTTCTTTGCCCTTCAGGTCGCTGGTCGAGGCCGTGCACTGGTGCAGCACCTGCAAGGCAGGCGTAATCTCCCGGCGCTTGCGCTCGCGGACGATGATGCAGAACATCTGCCAGACGTCTTTTTCCGCCTCGAAGAACTCCTTGCGCTCGCCCTTGCGGATAACGCTGCGCACCAAGCCCCAGCCGACCAGTTCGCGCAAATTGCTGTGCGCGTTGCCGCGGCTGATTTTGAGGTCCGACATCACTTCGTCCGTGCTGAGCGGTTCGGCACTAGTGAGGAGCAGAGCGTGGATTTGCGCCATGGTGCGATTGATGCCCCAGGCATTGCCGATCGCGCCCCATTGCGCGACGAACTCATCGCGCGCCTCTTGCAACAGGCGTTGCTGCTGCGCGGTCATCTTCTCATTGCTGGGGGCGGCTTTGCTCATTTTTCTTATTTTCAATAAATACTGAAAATTAAAGAAAGTCAAGCGAGCCGAAGAAAAAAGGCAGGCAAATGATGGGCCGCGTTACGCTGCTACTCCAACCCGATGCCGGCGCTCGAGACATCGATGCTGCCGGGGATCTTACCGGAGTCCATCTCCATGCCGATCCGGCGGGCGGCGCCCGAGTTGATCAGCTTGAGGCCGCTGGGCATGCGATAGAGCGGAATGTCCTTCGGGCTGGTGCCGGAGACGATCTTTTTGATCATTTCGCCGACTGCTTCGCCGCCCTTACCTACGTCGGGCACGATGCAGAGCACGGCGCCGTTGTTCACCTGGTAGGAAGTGAAGCCGAAGATCGGCACCTTGGCGCGCTGGGCAGCAGCGGTGACGGCCCCAAAAGCCCCGTTGGGAATCGAGCCCTCGATCATCACGATGGCGTCGGGCTTCGGGCTCAGCATGGCCTGGATGGCGTTGGAGAGATCGCTGATCGTATCGACCGGCACAGCTTTGAGGTTCATGCCCATCTTCTTGGCGGTCTTTTCCAACAAGGCCTTCTGGGAGCGGGAGATGATTTCACCCGGCACGTAAAGGCAGGCGATATTTTTCGCGCCATAGATGAGGGACTTGATGTCGCCGAGGAGCATCTCGAACTCCGCGGGCTGTGTCTTGATGTAAGCGCCGGTGACGGTCGGCAAGTGCTTGTCGTCGCTTTTAGCGACGTTGAGCAGAATGGGGTCGGAAACCAAGTGGAAGACCACCGGCTTGTCTTTGGCGCGCTGAACGGTGGGTTGCAGCGTGACGGACTGGAGCGGGACGAGGATGTCCACGTTGTCGGCAACCGCGGCGTCCACGATGTTCACCAGCGTCGGTAAGTCGTTCTGGGCGCTGGTGACCTTCATCACATAATCGGCACCTTCCTGCATGCCGGCTTTGATCAAGCCCGCCTTAATGGCCAACTCGCCACTGTCGGCATCAGCCGCTTCATTGAAGCGGATGAGGACCAGCTTGACGGGGCGTTTGAAGTCATCTTGGGCATCCACCGACGTAACCGGGGCGACCCAGGCAGTGGCCAGGACGGCCATCCAGATCAAAAACTTTTTCATGTGCGCGCTCTCTCTAAGTTTTTACGTGCTGCACCTTAAGCCTGCCTCCGCTCGGGTACAAGGAAACTCTTAAGAAGAAGAAAGGACTCCTATTTCCTCGGCTCAAGTTAGTTGCAGATGACTTGTTGACGAGCTGAAGCGAGGGAAACTTCAGCTTTCAGCGGCCAGATACTTCTCCATCTTTTGGTGGGGGAGGTTGATTTCCAGAAAACGCTCGCCCACGGGCTGATAGCCAAGTTTGGCGTAAAAACCGATGACGGGTTCGCGGGCATGGAGCCAGACGTGCCGGATGCTTTGCTGGCGCAGCTCCGCTTCCACGCCCTTCATCAGGACGCGTCCAAGCCCCTGGCCCTGGTGGTCGGTGGCGATGGCGTACTGGCGAACTTGCACCTGGCCTTCGCCCTGAGGTTTCACCAGCAAGCAGCCAACGAGACGCTTCCCCTCATAGAGCCCCCAAGTTTGCTGGTGCTCTTCGTTGGCGACGTCGACCGGGCGGAGGGCCATCCCGAGTGGCTTGCGCAACACCTCGTCGCGGAGGGCACAAGCCGCCTCGTAGGCGGAGGAGCCAAAGGGAAGGGCGCAGACTTCGGTCATCTATCCAGCAAGCCAGGAAAGGCGGAGGGAGGCAAGTTCCGGCTGAACTTGGGATTATCAGCGTAGCTAGCACGCAAGCTGCTTAACGACAGGCGAATGAAGTCAGGCAAATACTGGTATCGGCTGAATTATTCGGCGGTCGCGCACCTCGAAATGGGCCCGAAAGCGGAGATGC
>CAWUJC010000477.1:0-3061 GCA_963922355.1 uncultured bacterium
GCTCGAGCGTCTCCATCTCAATGAAGAGACGCTCTGGGCGGGGACGGCGGCACCTAAGATCCCTACGGACGGGCCGCAACATTTAGCCGCTTGTCGGGAATTGTTGAGGAATGGGCAGTACCTTGAAGCCCAGCGCTACGTCGCGGAGCATCTTCTGGCCGATTTTAATCAGCCTTACCTCCCGGCGGGAGACCTCTTGGTGGAAGTACCCACTTGGAAAGAGGTTGAACCGGTGGGATATCGGCGGGAGTTAAATTTACGGACGGCGGAGACTCAGACGAACATGGCAATCGACGGCGTGAAGCATACGCGGCGATGTTTCCTGTCAGCGCCGGACCAAGTCTTGGTTTGGGACTGGCAATCGGATGCCGGGGGCTTGCCTGATTTTACGATTGCCCTCGAATGTCCACTACGAGCCACCACCAATTGGTCGGAAACGGGAGGCAAATTGGAGGGGCGGGCTCCAACGGATGTGGTTTGGCCAGGAGTGGATGAACGCTATCAGGAAGGGGAGGGGATTACCTATGCGAAAGAAGGTGAACTTGGTGGGAGCCGATTTACGATTCACCTGCACGTGCAAGCCCCGGGGGCGACGTTGCAGGTGGACTCCGGTGGTTTGAGCGTCCATGGGGCGAACTCGTGCACAATCTATTTGGCGATCGCGACGAACGCGAAGGGAGCCGAGCCAGCTCAGATCTGCGCAGCTGCTTTGAGGGCAGCGGCTCGGTATCCTCTGGCGAAGTTGCGGCAGCGTCATGTGCAGGAACATCGCGCTTGGTATGATCGCGTGGAGCTTGTTCTCGATACCGCCGATCAAAAAGACGAGGCGATCCCCACGGACGAACGTTTGCTCCAGCAAGCAGGTGGGGAGGTTGACCCTGGGCTCGCTGCCTTAACCTTCCATTTTGGGCGCTACCTTCTGCTGGCAAGCAGCCGCCCGGGGACACAGCCTGCCAATTTGATGGGCATCTGGAACAACTTGGTGCAACCGCCCTGGTGGTCGAACTACACCATGAACATCAATTTGCAGATGAACTACTGGCCGGCAGAGGTCTGTGCCTTGAGCGAATGCCATGAGCCATTGTTTGACTTTCTGGCAGAACTTCAGAGGAGCGGGGAGGAAACGGCGCGCCGTCTGTACGGTGCCCGTGGCTGGTGCGCACATCATCAGACCGGTTGGCATCGGCAGACGACCCCGGTGGGTAAGTTGAAGGGCCAAGTGTTGGAGGATGCACCCTGTTATGCCATGTGGCCTCTGGCGGGAGCCTGGCTTTGCCGACATCTTTGGGAGCATTATCAATACACGGGCGATTTGGTTTTCCTTAGCGAACGTGCCTGGCCCTTACTCAAAGGAGCGGCTGAGTTTGTTTTGGATTGGTTGGTGGAAGACCCGGTCAGCGGCGAGTTGACCACGGCCCCGTCCACGTCGCCGGAAAATTTCTTTCGTCAGCCCGACGGTACGAAGATAGCCATGGGCACGGGTGCTGCCATGGACCTCTCCCTCATTCGCGAGTTGCTGACAACATCTGGCCAAGTCGTGCAACTTTTAGCTCTGGAAGAAGACGAGTTCCGGGCAGAAGTGGAGGAGAAGTTGGCCCGAATGGCCCCTCTCCGGCTTGACCAGCACGGCGGCGTTCAGGAAATAGGTGAGGGTTGGGAGCAATGGGAGCCGGGGCATCGTCATCTCTCTCACTTGTATGGTCTGTTTCCGGGCAATGAGTTGTTAGTGGCGACACGGCCGGATTTACTCGAGGCGGCCAAGCAATCGCTTCAACAGCGCGGGGAGGCTGGGACTGGGTGGTCGCTGGCTTGGAAACTCTGCCTGCAGGCGCGGCTGCAAGATGCGGCGGCCTGCGAGCGATTGCTCTCCGCGTACTTCCAACCCGTGGCCTCCCACATTACGGAGACCGCCAACGACGGGGGCGGCACCTATCCCAATTTGCTTGCGGCGTGCCCGCCGATGATGATCGACGCCAATTTTGGCCTGACCGCGGCGGTGGCGGAAATGCTGTTACAAAGTCACGACGGGAAAATCCTGCTTCTACCCGCCTTGCCACGGAGCTGGCGAAGCGGCTTCATCCGTGGTTTGCGGGCACGCGGTGGTTGCGAGGTGGAGATCGAGTGGGATGACGGTCACTTGGTTTCGGCTAGAATTTTATCGGCTAAAAACGTTGACGTTGCTATAGGTTATCTCGGTGTAGAAATCATCCGGTCAGTCGAAGCGGGTGAGGTGAGGCAAGTTTCTGCAGATGATTTTAGAACGCCTTACATTTAAAAAAATTGATTCATAAACGTTTACGGAATCAGCCATCTTGCCATGATTAGGGCGTTAGATACAACCCCCTCCACCCTTAATCACTATGAAGAACTCCCTTTGCACTCGCGCGCTCCTCACGCTGACGTCCTGCGTGGCTTTAACTTTCGCTACCCCAGCACTTGCCCAGACCGTTTGGACGGGCGCCTTGGACAATGACTGGAACACGGGTGGAAACTGGGATAACGGTGTGCCGAGCGGCTCCAATTTCCCGGTCGAAATTAATGCTAGTGGTGCCAATGTCACCATGTCGGCAGCGGGTTCTTCTCGCTTTTTGCGCGTGGCGGGTGATGTAGGAACCGCGCCGGTCCTGAACATTACCGAAAATTTGACCAATAACTTTTCGACCGTTTCGGTCGGAAGTAATGCCGGTACCGCCAATAATTTTGTCGGGACGATTAATCACACTTCCGGAACGTTTACCGTTGGTGGTGGCAGCGGAACGCGTCGCTTGCTCATCGCTTCTGGCGCGACCGCCGGGACGACGACGGGTAATGCAGGTTCCTTCTTCTTTGGCGGTGATAGTGCATCGGCTCCAGAACTTAGCGTTGCTCAGCAGATTTTTGTTGGCACGCGCCCGGGAGAAACCGGTCTTCTTTCGCTTTCCGATCATGGCACCTTCACCGCTGCGGGGATGCTCATGTCTCATTTCAATGGTAACTCCACCTTGGAAGTGAAGGGCGGCGATTTGAGCATTAATTTCACGAGCAACGTGACGATGTCGCAGTCGGGTGGGGGGGATTCAGC
>CAWUJC010000478.1:0-3061 GCA_963922355.1 uncultured bacterium
CATTGGCCAAAGTGATCCTCCTGGGTTTGATGATCATTGGAGGCTGCGCGGGTTCGACGTCCTGCGGCATTAAAGTGGCCCGCATTGTCGTCTTTATCAAAGCGCTCTTCCGTCAGATTCGCCTAGCCTATCGCCCGAATCTGATTCTTAAGCTCAACATGAACGGGCGGCCGCTTTCGGAGAAAATCATCACCGGCGTCATTTTCTATGTGGCGCTGAATTTCTTTGGCACGCTCATCGGTATTTTTGGCCTGGCTATTATGCAGCCACAGGTAAACATGAGCACGATCATTTCCGCCGTGCTCGCTTGCATTAATAACATTGGTCCGGGGCTGGAACTGGTTGGGCCGACGGAGAACTACGACTTCCTCCGCCCAATTAGTAAACTTTGGCTCTCGCTCTTGATGCTCTTCGGGCGCCTAGAGTTTTTCGCTATTCTGGTTCTCTTTCTGCCCAGCTTCTGGAAGAAGTTTTAGGGGGTGTATTCAAGCCGGGAAGGATCAAAGTCATCGATGTTTTCCATCATCATGATGAGGGCTTCTGCGTTCTTTTGTTCCGTTTTTGATCGCGCTTTTTCTTGGATCGTTCCAAGTAAAGAGAGGATGTGATGATACGGTTTAGAATCCCGAACTAGTGGTTCTTGTTTTGGCCAGTTCCAGTCTAGATTTTCAGTTCGAGCAAAAACCTTAGAAAAGTAGTCGTGGGGCTGCTTCGGGTCTTTCAGTGCAAGTGGCTTGGTGAAGACGGCGATTCTTTGGTCTCCATCTACAATCACGAAGCCAATAGATCCCCCGTTATAAAACGTGGTGACGGAATCTAATCGAGGGAGAGACGATGGATTTACTCCCACCAGGATTAGAAACAGAAGAAGTATTGGCTGCATCTGTCCTTGATAATTCTCATCATACCGCGGATGGCGGTGCCTTGAGTTTGGCGGGTGGCTTAGGAAGGGAGGTGGCAGTTTCCGGTTTGTTGTTCAGACGCCACCAAGCGAAGTGGATGTCATCGACAATCGCGTAGAGGCAGGGGATGAGGATCATCGTGATGAGGGTAGCGAAGCCGAGGCCCCAGACCACCGCTTGCGCCATCGGGGCGAGGAACTGTTCCTGGCCGGTGCTGCGGAAGGCGAGATTGAGCAGGCCGACTATCGTCGTGCAGGTCGTCAGAAAAATGGGGCGAAAGCGGGTCTTGCCGCTGTCCATGATGGAGCGCCAGCGCAAGATGCTGCTCATCTGCTTGGGTTGACGGAGAACATCGGCACCTTCCGCGTCATCGTCAAAGTGGGCGTGTTGGTGGCGATGGCGGTTGATGAAGTCGACAAAGACCACGCTGTTGTTTACCACGATGCCGGCGAGCGCGATCGTGCCCATGATCGACATCAGGCCGAGCGGTTCTCCCTGAAAAATGAGGCCGATGAAGACGCCGACGATGCCGAAGGGAATCACCGACATGATGACGAAGGGCATGATGAGTGAATTGGTGATAGTCGCCAGTAGCGCGTAAATCAACAGCACGGCGACACCGGCGGCGAGGGCCATGGCGGCGATGCTTCGGTCAGTGTCCTCGTTTTCACCAGTGAGGGAGATGACGTAGTTCTGCTTCCCGGCAAGTAGTTCATCCACCCAGGAGGCAATCTCGTCGTTAACCAGCTTGGAGGTAGTGGGCGCGACCACGTCGGCGGAGACGGTAAGCAGGCGTTCCTGGTTGAGCCGCCTGATCCGCGAGTAACCTTCCTGTGGCGTGATCTTGGCGAAAGAGGCGATGTCGACAATCTCACCCCGGTTGTTGCGGAGGCGAAAGCTGCGCAGCACCTCGGGGTCCTGGGCAAAGCGCTCATCCATCTTCACCCGAATAATGACTTCGTCCACGCCCCAACGCAGGCGTGCCGCTTCTAGGCCACGGAACCCGGCCGTAAGAGCTTCACCTACTGCAGCTACGTCAACGCCAGCACGGGCAGCTTCGTCCTCATTGATTTCAATTTGGAACTCCGTTTTGCCGCGGGGGTAGTCGCTCCCGATGTTGACCACGCCAGGAATCGCCTTGAGCCGCGACTCCACTTGGCTGCCGATTTGATCCAAGACGGCAAAGTCTGGCCCGCGGACTTCCACGTTCACCGCCCGGCCAACCGGTGGGCCGCCTTCCTCCATCTTGGCGGTGCCTTTGATGATCTCCGGGAATTCGAGCATGATATTGCGCAGGTCTTTTTCGATGACGCTGGGCGGGCGGCTCTCGGTGCTTTGCTCGTCAATGTCGACGATGATCATCGCGTAGTTGGAGCTGTACTCCAGGAATTGGTCCGTGACGTCGAGTTTGCCGCCAACGCGGGTAACGAAGGCGACCAAATCTGCGGCTGGCACCACGTCCGCAATCCGTGCTTCCACCCGGGCGACGACGTCTTCGGTTTGCTCCAACGTGTAGTCGGCCGGCATCTCCATCTTCACGTTGATCGTGTCGGCAAAGTCGGTGTTGAAGAGTTTGAAACCAACCGCCAGAACGACGAGGAAGCCCATCCCGATCATGCCGCAGACGGCTCCCACAATAACCATGTAGCGCCAGCGTAGGCAGATGGCGAGGAGGTGGAGGTAGACCTGAATGACGAGGTCCACGCCGATGTCCACGACTTCGCGCATGCAGGCATAGACGTACTCCACAAAGTTGAGAATCGGCACGCGGATGAAACGAAAACCCAGCATGGCCAGCAGGAGGAAGAGGCTGGCAAAGCCGGCCAAGCCTATGACAATCCAGGCGTTGTGGATGCGGCTGTCCAACTGGCTGGCAGTGATGATCACGTCCGATGGTGGCTCGACGTAGGGCAACAGCCAGTCGTTGGCTTCCAGCGGTAGCTTGAACATGGTGATGACGGTGGCCAGGAGAGCGACGCCAGCGCTAAAGAGGAGCCAAGCCCCGTAGCCAGGTTCGGAGCGAACGGGTTGGTCTTCAATCTCTTGCGGTGTGCGGGAGGGGCGGACAAAATCACTCAGGTGGCTGGGCAGGACGAAGAAGGCCTGGATCAACGAAAAGACCAGGGCGGAGATGACCACCACCGGTACCACGGCGAGAA
>CAWUJC010000479.1:0-3046 GCA_963922355.1 uncultured bacterium
CGTGCCGCGCCTGACCCGCGCGATCCAGTTCGCGGCGGCGTGCGGCGCCAAGTTCGTCAACACCGACGAGATGATCAAGCCCGCCTGGATGGACGACGACTTCGCCCACGAAGTGATGAAATACACGCTGACCAAAGCCGCGATGGTGGCCGAGCGCCACGGCGTTTACCTCTGCTTGGAGCCGCACGGCACCTACACCAAAACGGCCGACGGCCTGTTGCGCATCATGAACCTGGTCGACTCGCCCTGGATCAAAATCAACTGGGACACCGGCAACAGCTACCTCGCCGCGGTGGAGGATCCCTACGACGGCCTGGAAAAAGTGAAAGACCACGTCTACCACATCCACGCCAAGGACATCAGCCTGCAACACAGCGAGGCCGAGCGAGGCAAAGTCACCGGCACGCCGGTGGGCTGCGCCTGCGGCGAAGGCGTGGTCGACTGGAAGCGCGTGGCCGACATCCTGGCCGACCAAGACCGCGACATCTTCCTCTCGGTCGAGTGCGGCAAAATCGACGAAGCCCAACGCTCCCTCGCCTTCCTAAAACAAGACTTCGGCAGCAAATAAACGAGCCTTGGTGGATTTAGGCGTAGACCCGCACGCCAAAGATCGCCGCTGGCCAGTCACCATTCACTTGCTTCACTCGTAAGGTGAGCTGCTTCGTCGACACGGGTTTGGGGAAAGCAACCTCGACCACGGTTGAACGGTTATCAGAGAAACTGGCAATCACTTGCCCCGTCTCATCCAGCACCTCCAACTCTTGGATCAGACTGGGTTGGATGCGTTCGGGGTGACGGCGAAGCACGGTTTCCAAGGGGTGATCCCAATCGGGATCGAGGGAAATACGGACGCGCTGGATTTGCTGTACCTCCTTCCAGCAAAGGGATAGCTCCGGCTCAACCTCCGCCGGGTCCGCCACCCAAGCGTTGGGCTCGTCACAAGGTCGCAAGAGCTGGCCCTGCACGTTCTCCGCCGCAAAACCTGCTAAAGGCCGATCAAGGTGGAGCGCCAGATTTTTGCCCTTCGGCCGCCGCTCCGGGAACCACAGTTCAAAGGCTTCGCAGCCCACCTCAAGTGCAGCGAGGTGCATGCCGTGCGAATCCCCTTTTCGCTGTTCACCACGATGCAGCAAACGCTGCAACCCGGTTGCACGTTGCTCCGACAGGTTCACCGCAACCTGCGGATTCTCTCGAAGAATCAAATAAGCAAACCCGTCTTGGGGTAGCTGACCTTCCAAATTAACGACAGGTTGCGACTCACCCGCCGACAAGGTGATTTCCTCCTCAACCAAGAGCTGATCGGGAGTTTGAGATTCTGCCCGAGAGGCCACACGCCACTCCACCGTCAACGTGGTGTCGGCCTCACTCCGGCAAGATAAAGTAACCCTGGGTAGGGGGCCTGCCGAGAGCGGTAGGATCTGGGCTTGTGCTCGGTCAAGCGGCAACCAGTCCGAGCCGTTTGGCAACTCGTTTGGTTGCCAGGTAGAGGAAGCCGTGACGTTGGCGGTTTGGGCAAGATCTTCCGGATCCTCTACCACGGTTTGCGGCAAATGAATTCCGCGGCGCGTCAACGCTAACTGAAGCTCCTTGGTCTCCACCGCTGCCGGCAAAACTTGAGCCCGATGACATAACGCGGCTGCACAACCCAGCGCTTCCCCCAACATACCCAGCGTGCACATCACCCGGGCTGAACCAAAAGCAATGTGGGACGCACTCAGCGTGCGACCACCGAGGAAGAGATTGTGAATGTTGCGGCTGTAAAGAGCTCGATACGGAATGGGCCACAAGCTCCGCATCAAATACTGCGTGGCCGAAGTATGCTTGCTGTAGAGCCCATCCGCCGGGTGCAGATCAATGGACCAACCGGCATAGCCGACCGTATCTGGCTGCGGCGTCGCCTCGACAACATCCTGTTGCCGGACCATGGTGGCCCCTTCAAAGCGGCGACTCTCACGTTTACCCGGAATCTTGCCGACCCATTCCAACGTCAAGTTGGCGGCATCCGGGTAAGCACCGGAATTCTTCACGTAATTCCAAATCCCGTAGACAATTTTCCAGAGGTCCCACTTAATCCGCTCGGCATCGTGTACCGTGTCATAGCGCCCACCGGTTTCCATCCACCAAAGCTGGCAGCCTTGATTCTCTAGCTGATAAAATTGGAGCATGCGGATGTCTTCCGGCTTGATCTCTGCCGCAAAGGACGGCGGAACGAACGGAACAGGGCGCCCGGCATCTTTCGTGTAGAAATAGATGCTGTCTCCCAACAGCGAGCCGAAACTCTCATCCGGGGCCAGCGGCTCATCGAAGACATCCTTGGCTTCGGCCCCCATTCGGAAAGCAGCCCCGGCGAGAAAGCCCACCACACCATCGCCCGAGGCATCGCAGAACAAAGGCGCGTTGATCGTGTAACGCGTACTGTTCTGCGCGCAATAGGCCGTCACACTCTCAATGGTCTCCGCATCGGATTTGGTCACGCCGTCTGCCGCCGTATTCAAAAGAAGGGTGATGTTGGGTTCACGGTGCACCGCATCGAGCATCAAGACATCGACAAACTCCGGATTCCCTTCGGGGTTCTGGTAGAGATTCTCCAGGAGCAGCTCGTCCACAATCCCGCCTTCGCGCGCCCAACGATTGTTGGTCAGGCCGTGATGCGTCGCACCGAGCCACCAAAGCCGGACTTCACTCGAACCATTGCCACCGAGGACGGGGCGATCTTGCACCAGCACCACCTGGAGCCCTTCTCGGGCGGCGGAGATCGCATTGACGGTTCCCGCAATACCACCGCCAATGACGGCATAGTCGGTTTGCAGCGTAACATGTTTGATTTCGCGCGGTTGAGCGCTAGCAGGTTCATGATAGATCGTCATCGTTCTAGGTAGATGGTGGGTAGACAAAAAGAGCCCGGCTTTGGGGCTTCGTGATAGGTAGGGCAGGAGAGTTCCTCTTCCCTCAAAAAGATAAGGAAAGGGCTCTGACGACCAACCCCACGCAACTGAAACTTGTTACAGCACGCTGGAGCTACCGACGCTTCTTGCGCGTCGTCCGC
>CAWUJC010000480.1:0-3037 GCA_963922355.1 uncultured bacterium
CTACTCAGCTACGCGCCTCCTCCGTGCTCGCGATGACGTCGCTCGGAAAGTTTGCGCGGCCCGCGCTGCCGGAGTTAGAGGCTGCTTTGCAAAAGAGATTGCCTGAAGGAGAAGCGAGTTTCCCGGGCGTGGAGGAGCATTTACGCAATGCCTTGATCCAGGCGTTGATTGCGCTTAAACCCACCACGCCAACGGCGGCCGAGTTGCTTGGAAAAGCGCTGATCTATCCTTATCTCCAACTCCTTGGCGCTGCTGATGATTTGAAAGAAGAGATCAAGCAGTTGCTGGAGAAGGGGCAGACCGAAGCCGCTCTAAAACGAATCCAAAGCTTGAGTCGTGCAGAAGACAGTCCGGCATTTTTCACCCAGCGCGACGTTGGCCCGAAAGGTGATTACACGGGAACGGCCCAGCACCAGGGGGCGATCTACCGCGTTGGTACCGGAGTGGCCTGGGAAGGGGTGGAGAAAATTTCACCGCAAGAGTATCAGAAAGTGCTAAACCGCAGGGCAGGAAAGGGCCAGAAGGCCACGAGCTGGCGGTCCCTTGACTTTCCTCATCTTTACCGCGTTCCGGTCTCAAAGACTGGGCCGGATGGAAAAACAGAAACGATCTACTTGGAAGGAGAAGACTTTGTCTTAGATGGTCATGACGCCAAAGTTCGCGGCTGGTCGATCTTTATCGACGACCGAGGCTACATCCATTTAATGGGCGGGCAGCACAATACGCCTCATCCAGATTACTTCATCCCGGGCAGTTGGGAAGACATGGGGCTTTCTCGAGATAAGACCAGCCCCGACTTTCCCGCGCAGATGTACTGGGTTTCGCAACAACCTGGGGATATCCATAGTTTAGAGTTTGCGGGTCGTCGGAGTGATCCGCGCTCGGTTCCAGCAGAGTATCTTAACTATTTGGTTTTTCTGCAGAATCCGGAGCAAGTGACGTATCTCTACGGGCGTTCAAATGCCCATGGCTTTCAGTCGTGGGGAATGTTTCGCTACGACTCGGAAGAGAAGCGTTGGTCTCCAGTCGGTGGCGATGCCATGCAAATCACCAAGAACATCCAAGCCACGATGCCCGATTGGCTTGGGCGTGCGCGTGATTCCATTCGCGGTCGAATGCCCTCTCAACCCACCAAGGCAGCTCCACTCGTATGGGCTTGGCAACCTGCCTTCTACAATTTTTGTCGTGATAACTGGGGGGCACGATTCGATGCCACCGGGCGCATGCATCTACACATGCAAATCGCGGGCCTAACAGAAGGAGGCTATCATGGTTTGAGCGGGATCTATGCCTGGAGCGATGACCTGGGCAAGACCTTCTACCGCGCGGACGGAAGTCAGGTGCAGTTGCCGCTAACGGTTAATCCAGCACTCAAGCACCAAGCCAATATCCGCCAGGGTGGCCAACTCGAGTGGTGGAACCTTTGGACAGGTTTACTTAAGGAGCTTGGGGTTCAGTTGCCTCGTCCCAGCTCACTTTAGCTGGCTGGCATTGAGCTAGTTCTTTCTGCGTCGTCTCAGCAGCCAACCGACCGTTGCCAACGTGAACAAGCTAGTCGTGCTGGGCTCGGGAACGGCCAGGACGTCGAGGACCAGGGCGCCTTGGTCTTTGAAAACAAAGAGGATGATGTCATCCGGCTTGTCGGTGAAGGTGACGCCCGTGATAAAGCTATCCAGGAAACTATTCTCGGTTGGGCCGCTGGAGGCGGTGACCAGAATCATCCGATCTCCGGCGCGCAAAGCACGTCCGTCATTCAATAAGGAGATTTCTAGATTACCTTGGAAGTCACCCGCGGCGTCTTGGAAGACCAACTGATCGAAGGAAAGCTTGGATTCAACGTCGAACTTCAGAAAGGCCCCATTGTTCTGGATGTAGTTGGAGCCCATTTCAGATTGCAGGATGCTGTTTTCTCCACCCACAAAAAAAGTCCCGCTGTCGTTCATGATCGCATTCACGGCATTGCCGGAATTAAAGATGCCGGTTCCAAGATTTGTGAACGTGCTGTTGGCGTCCGCGGTGTCCGCGATATCGATACTGCCCGAGATTTCCCCCGAGTTCGAGATGTTGAAGGCCTCATTACCGACGTAGGCGATCGCATTTTCACTCATGTCCTGGCTGGTGACGGTTCCCCCGGAATTGACGGTGACCACGTTGTTGTCGTCTCCTCCGTGCACCAGAATGCCGCTGCCCGCTTCACTAAACACCGAGCCGTTAATGGTGATCATGATCTGCTTGCCGGAGCTTCCGTTGCCCGTCACGTTTTGGGCGAAAATGGCGTTGGTGTTTTGCCCGCTGGTGCGAACCGAAGCTCCGCTATTGAGCGTGATCGTCAGGGTGCCGTTTTGGTCCGCGTCGGTAGAGGAATTAGCTCCCCCGGTACTGCCCGCAAAGCCGTTGTAGAGGCCGCCGCCCCCGCCGATGACTTGAGCGACCACCCCGTTGGCCCCGTCGCCCGTGGTGGAGATATCGCCGCTCATCGTGACCGTGACATTATCCCCGTAGCCGTGGGCCGTGGCCGTCCGAGTGGGGACGTTGATGTCCAAGCCCGAACTGGAGTCCGGGTTGGCGATACCGCCGCCGCCGCCGATGCTATGAGCGACAAGCCCATGGGAGCCTGAACCGGTGGTATAGATATCGCTGGTCGCACTTAAAGTAACAACAAACTGGGAAGCCTCTCGTTGGTCGGAGGCAGAGGCAATTAAGCCAAGGTCAACCATCCCGCCGGATTGCTTGGCCGTGGCCAGACCGCCGCCGCCGCCAATACTGTGCGCGACAAGGCCAAAGGCGTTGTCACCGTTGGTGGTGACGGAAAGAAGCGCATCGACGGTCACATCGCCTCCCTGTCCCTTGGAATCCTGACCGCCGAGCGTAAGGTTTGGCGCGTCCACGCCCGCCAGACTTTCCCCGTAGGCTTCAGTAGCGCCTGTGCCAGCCACCCCGCCACCACCGCCGATGGATTGCAGCACCACGCCGTGGGCCGCGGTGCCTTGGGTCTGCACCGAGACGGAGCCGGTCGAGAAGCTGATCACCCCGCCGT
>CAWUJC010000481.1:0-3035 GCA_963922355.1 uncultured bacterium
CCCAGGTCCGGTTTGTCCAGGCCGATGCTCGCCAACTCCCCTTCAAGGAAGGCGCGGCGGACTTCAGCTTTTGCTGCCTGGCGCTTCACCACTTCAGCGAGACCGACGCCGTCAAAGTTATGCGCGAAAGCAAGCGCGTCGCCCGCCAAGGGACGGCGATTCTCGACCTGGCCCGGAGTCGCCTAGCCTACGCGGCCGTTTGGCTCCTCACCCAATTTATCCTTACCGCCAAGATGACGAAGCACGACGCCCGCATGAGCATTCGCCGCGCTTTTACTGGCCAGGAACTCAAAATTCTGGCACATCAAGGCGGCTGGGAAGACCCCCACCACCAGTCCCTGCCCTGGTTTCAGCAAGAGATCAGTGCTCATAAGACCGCCACGCAACCCGCGGCAAATTAAACGATAGCTTCCATGAACCGCACGAATTCCATCGTCATCAAGGCCCCGCTGAACGACATCTTTGAGGTGGCCTCCGACCTCGAACACTGGCCGGATTACCTGAGCCACTACAAGTACAACAAATTTCTCTCCAAGAAGCCCTGGGGCGGCATCGTCAAGATGTGCTGCGTGCGTGATTTCATCACCACCTCTTGGGTCAGCGAGTACCGCATTAAGCCCGAGGAGATCCAGATGGAGTTCAACCATCTGCGCTCGACAATGAACGCCACGCGTGGCATGAACGTCATCTGGCATTTCACCGAAACCAACGACGGCGTCAAGATCGACATCGTCCACATCCACGAACTCAACTGGCCCATCATTGGGGGCTTTGTGAAGGACTATATCGTCGGCTGGTTTTTCATCCACAACATCGCCAATAAGACGCTGGCGGGTTTGAAACAACGCATGGAGAAAAAAGTATCGTGAAGAGACGAGTCGTCATCACAGGCGTCGGCGCGATGACCGCCGTTGGCGCCGGCCGCGAAGCCTTCTGGGCTGGCATCAAGAAGAAGAAATCGGGCATCGGATTCATTTCCCGTTTCAACACCGAGCACTACAACGCGCGTTGCGCCGGTGAGATCACCGATTTTGTTGCTAGCGACTACTTCCCGCCGCACAAACTGAAGCGCCTGGACCGCTACAGCCAGTTTGCCCTCGTCATCGCCAAGCAGGCCATGGACGACGCCGGCATCGCCTACAGCCCGGAAACGCCGACCTTTGACATCGGCTGTTCCTTTGGCACCGCCCTGGGCGGCATCACCACCGCCGAGTCGCAGCACGAGCGCTTCGTCGCGGAAGGCCGCAAGGCCATCCCGCCGGCCCTCGCCCTCCAAGTCTTCGGCGGTTCCGCGCACAGCAACATCGCGATCCACTACGGCCTGCGCGGCTACGGCACCACCAATTCCAACAGCTGCGCCAGCGGCACCGTTGCTGTGGGCGAAGCGTATCGCGTCATCCGCGATGGCTTGGCCGAAAAGATGATCGCCGGCGCGGCCGAAGCTCCGCTTTCTCCGCTCACCTACGGCGCCTTCGACGTGATCAAGTCGATGGCCGTCGAGCATGAGGACGCCTCCAATGCGGTCCGCCCCTTTGACGTCTCCCGCACGGGCTTCGTCATGGCCGAACGCGGTGCCTCCGTCATGCTCGAGACGCAGGACGACGCCCTGGCCCGCGGCGCCAACATCCTCTGCGAAGGGGGCGGCTACGCGCTGAACTACGATGCCTACCACATGACCAGCTCCCTTCCTGGCGGTGCTTCCGCCATCAAGGCGATGGAAGACTCTATCAAGGAAGCCGGTATCGAGCCGAAGGACATCGATTACATCAACGCCCATGCTTCCAGCACAATGATGAACGACGACAGCGAGCGTGACGCCATTGTGGAAGTCTTCGGCGAAAAGACTCCGCCCATTTCCGGCACCAAGGCCTACTACGGTCACCCGCTCGGTGCCAGCGGCGCGATTGAAGCCGCCATCTGTGCGCTCTCGATCAAGGAAGGTTACATCGCTCCGACCCTGAACTGCCACAAGACCGACGTGCCGGAAGGCTTCGACATCGTGGCCCTGGAAGAGCGCCAAAAAGACATGACCTATGTCTTGAGCAATTCCTTCGGCTTCGGCGGGATCAACTCGACCCTCGTCTTCAAGAAATACGACGGCTAAGCAGCGTGACGCTGCGCCTGCTATTTCCCAGCAACCGCGACCAATCCTCACCTCCCATTTTGGGGCGTGAGGATTTGTTCGTTTGTGCCCGCGCCGGTTCGGGCTACCTTGCCGGGTGAGTTCACCTGATTTTGCTGCTGCCATCGTTGGAGCTGGCCCGGCGGGTTCCCTGACGGCGCATGCCCTCGCCCGCCAAGGGCATCGCGTTCTACTCCTGGAACGCGCCCACTTCCCTCGGCCCAAGGTCTGCGGCGATTCACTCAACCCCGCCGCCTGGCCCATCCTGGAGCGGCAAGGCTTGGTCCAGCGCCTCCAGGCACTACCGCATTCCCCAGTCGCAGGCGTCACCTTCCTCCACCAGGGGCGCACCTTTTTCACCAGCCAGTTTCCCGTGCGGAAGTACCCGGAGCGCGCCATTCGCCGTGATTTGCTCGACCATGCTCTGCTTCAAGCCGCCCAGGAAAGCGGGTGTGTCGTCCAGGAAGGCGTCACCCTCCAGCAGGTAGACGCCGCGCCGGACGCCACTCAGGTCAAGCTCCAGACCTCGGTTGGCGAGATCACGACTCGCCTGCTGCTCGGCGCGGATGGCCGCAATTCCCTGGTTGCCCAAACCACTGGCTTAAAGACCACACATGACCCCCGGCAAGACCCCCGCATCGCCTGGCAAGCGATGATTCCGGTGGAGGCCCTGGCCGGTCCGTACGATCCGGGCCACCACATCCACCTCCATGGATTACCCGAAGGCTACTACGGTATCTGCCGCGTAGACGAAACGTCTGCCGACCTCTGCCTGATTCTGCACCCCACCAGCAAAGAACCTCCCCAAGCCATCGTCCAACGCTACTTCCCCCAAGTTTCCGCCTTGGCCTGGCGCAGCATGTTTCCGCTTACGCGTCCGGCGAACCGACTCGGGCGCGGCCCGGTCTGGCTC
>CAWUJC010000482.1:0-3034 GCA_963922355.1 uncultured bacterium
GCTCAAAACCATGGATATCTACAACAAGGTGCGTGTGACACCGCTCCAGGTTTGCGCTTTCCTCCGGAAACTGGCCTTTGGGCAGCTTTCCCTCGATAACGCGTACCAGAAAGATTTGGTCAAGGTGATGAGTTGGCCTTCGGAAGTGGAGGGGGCAACCGTCTATGCCAAAACCGGCGCTTGGGAGCGGACCTACTGGATGGTGGGGCTAGCGGTTTACCCCACTGATGAGAAGCCGGTCTTCGAGGCTATTGTTGTTATGCTGAACAAATCCGGCAGCAACCGGGATAAGGCCATCGCCCGTTTCTGGGTAGTCGTCAAAGACGGTATGGCCCGGCACAAGTCTTAAGCATTCATTCCTATGTCTCTTTCCCCCCAGCACCAGGAGGAATACTTCGAGTTTCTCCGCTTTGCCAGTGTCTCCACCGACGAAGCGCATACACCAGATCTTCGCGCTTGCGCCGCCTGGCTCGAGCGTAAGTTGAGCGCCATGGGCTTGGAGGCCAGTCTACATGAAACCAAAGGGCAGCCGGCCTTAATTGCCCGGACCCAACCCGTGGCAGACAAGAAGACCGTCCTGATTTACGGGCATTATGATGTTCAGCCGCCCGATCCCCTCGACCTCTGGACGACGCCTCCGTTTGAGCCTGAGCTACGCGACGGCTTGGTCTATGCCCGGGGCTCGACTGATAACAAGGGCCAGATTTTTGCTCACATCACGGGGGTGGAAAAGCAACTCGCCGCCGGAAAGGAATTGCCGGTCAATCTGGTTTTTCTAATTGAGGGCGAGGAAGAAATCGGGAGTCCACATTTACTCCCGCTGCTTAAGGAGCAGAAGGACTTGCTGGCTTGCGATGTGGTCGTGATCTCGGACACCTCGATGGTGGCAGACGGCAAACCGACCTTCACCTACGGCTTGCGCGGCATTTGCGGAGTGAACGTCGATGTCACCGGCCCGAGCAAAGACCTGCATTCCGGCTTTTTTGGTGGCGCGGTGATGAACCCGATCACGGCTCTCTCCCGGATGATTGCTAGCCTTCACAACGAGGATGAATCCGTCGCGATCAAGGGCTTCTACGACGATGTGAAGCCTTTGGCGGAATGGGAACGTAAAGCCTGGGCTAAGCTCCCGGCCAGCGATGCTACCTTAAAGGCCGATTCTGGCGCGCCAAAGATTGTGGGCGAAGTCGGTTACACGGGCATTGAATGCGTCTGGGGGCGCCCGACCTGCGAACTCAATGGCATCTATGGCGGCTATCAAGGGCCAGGAGGTAAAACCGTGTTGCCGAGCCACGCTCACGCCAAGCTCACTTGCCGTTTGGTGCCGGACCAGGATCCAGAGAAGATCACGGTCTTGTTGGCCGATCACTTGAAGCAAAATGCCCCTCCTGGGGTGGAGGTTAAGGTGACACCTGGGCACGGTGGCTGGGCCTACTTCGTGGATCCGAATCACGGTTACGGCTTGGCCGCCCAGCAGGCGCTCAAGACCACCTTTGCTGGGGAGGAACCGGCCCTGATTCGCGAAGGCGGGAGCATCCCGATTGTGGTGGATTTCCAGCGGGTGCTGGGAGCCGACACTTTACTACTGGGTCTCGCGTTACCCGGTTGCAACATGCACAGCCCAGACGAGAGCTTTCCCCTCGCACATTTGGAGCTCGGCGCGACGCTCAATGCCAACTTATTGGCCCAAATCGCGCAGGTGGCGGAGAAGAGCGAAGAAAAAGCGGCTGACGACGTCTAAAATGTCGCTGGGATTTGCGTTCCAGCTTTTTCACGCCAATTTGAGGTTCAGATGAGTCAGCCCAACAATCCCAGCCCAGAAGAATTGCAGCAACGTTTGCAGGACTTCCTCCGTCGTGCCATGGAAGGCGGCGGCAGCGGCTTTGCTCCGCAGATGGAACCAGAAGCAGAGGAGGGCGATGAACCGCCAACCGAGAAGAAGGACGCCAAGGTCTTCGATTTTCCCTACACCCCCAAGAACATTAAGGCGCATCTTGATCGCTTTGTGATCAAACAAGATGAGGCCAAGAAGGTGCTCTCCATCGCGGTGTGCGACCACTATAACGCCGTCCGCGCTGCTAACCAGAAATTGGCGGAATCCGAAACGCCACCGCCTTACACCAAGCAGAACATTATCATGCTGGGGCCGACCGGGGTGGGGAAAACCTACCTCATCAAATGCCTGGCGGAACTCATTGGCGTCCCCATGGTCAAAGCTGACGCCACGAAGTTCACCGAAACCGGCTACGTTGGAGGGGACGTGGAGGATCTCGTTCGTGACTTGGTCAACCAGGCTGATGGCGATGCTGAGCTGGCTCAATACGGCATCATTTACATCGACGAAATTGATAAACTAGCGGCTCCACCCAATCAACAAGGTGGCCGCGATGTCAGCGGCCGCGGCGTGCAAACCAACTTGCTCAAGCTGATGGAGGATACGGATGTCCCCATGCGCAGCCAGACGGATTTGCAGTCGCAGCTCCAGGCCGCGATGGAATTTCAGCGCCGGGGAGGGAAGTACCACAAGGAAACCATCAGCACGCGCTATATTTTGTTCATCGTGAGCGGAGCCTTTGAGAAGTTGCCCGAGATGGTGGAAAAGCGTCTCAACCGCGGCGAGATTGGCTTTAAGCCGGAGCCGACCGACCTGAAGGAGCCAGAGGAAATTCTGACCGAAGTCGCCACGCGTGACTTTATCGATTACGGATTGGAGCCGGAGTTTATCGGTCGCTTGCCGGTCCGCGTGGCGTGCAATCACCTTAAAGTCGAGGACCTCTTCGACATCATGCAAAACTCGGAGGGGTCCCTCATTCGTCAGTACGAGGCCGCATTCCAAGCTTACGGGATCGAGGCCATGTTCACGGACGACGGGCTCCAAGCCATCGCCGAACAAGCAGCCGAAGAAAAAACCGGTGCCCGAGGCTTAGCTACGGTATGCGAACGCGCTCTACGCCACTTTAAATTTGAGCTTCCCGGCAGTGGGATTCGGCAGCTCGTCGTGAACGGTGAGGTAGTGGCGAAGCCCGATGCGGAG
>CAWUJC010000483.1:0-3023 GCA_963922355.1 uncultured bacterium
TCCGTAGCAGCTACCAGGATGCCGCCCAGTCGCTAGCCGTCGCCGAGGCCATCAACACCTCGATGGAGGCAGGCCAAGCTCAACCGGTGCCCACGCTATGACCACCCTCCACGCACCAGACTGGCTTGGCCTCTATTGTGGCGGCGAGTCGATGGACAAGGTGGAAAACTGGCTGCAGGCTGCACAGGCCCACGGTTTCCGCACCGTGCAGACGGCGTTTCACTGGAGCGGCTATGGGGCTGACGACTTCGAGCACTTGGCCGCACTCCTCAAGAAGTACGAGCTGTGCTGCCCCAGCTTTGGCGTCTACAGCAACCTCTTGAAGCCAGAAGAGCCGATGGCTGAATTCTTTGCCACCCTAGGCTCGGATTTAGAGACCGCCATTCGCCACGTCTCGACGATTGGCGCCAACAGCGTCGTCTCCTGGGCCGGCAGCCAGGGCGATTTCATCGAGCCAGATCCGCGGAACCAAACACCGGAAAGCCGAAGCCAACTTGACCAAAATCTCCATACGTGGCTCCCCCTCTTACGGGAGAATCAGGTGCGCCTGCTCTTTGAGCCCTGGCGGGAGCACGTACTCGCCAACGAGACGGAAACGGCGGCCCTCTGCGCCCAGCATCCCGAAGCCTTCGGTGCCGTCCTGGATCCACCCAACTTCATCTCACCCCAGGAGTGGGAGCAGCGCGGCGAACGAGTTACCGCCATTACGGATACCCTCCGCTCGTGCACCGGCTTGCTGCACCTCAAGGATATGAGCGTAACGGCCGAAGGCGGTTTCGAGCTCCCCATGTTTGGTGGTGGCAACCTCAGCCAAGAAATTGCCGATGCCTTCCATCCCTTTAAGGGGAAGGTGCCGCTGGTGGCGGAACATGTGGGCTCGCCGGAGCAGTTGCCGGAGCTTGTGGCGAAGGTGCAGCAGTTTTTTGCCGCTTAGCTGGCACGACCGGGGGCGGCGTCTGCCCCTGGATCACCCGCTGGTAGAGAAAGATGCGAAACTGCTGAGGCTCAAGACTGGCCTGCCAGGTCCGCCCGGAAACCGCCAGCATGTCGCCAGACATGGCATCCATCACCGTGTAATCGCCTTCCGGCAAGGTGAAGGTCACCTCCCGAGCCTCCGGCGCAAAAGCGTAGGTGAGCACCGTGTCATCGTTCGGGTGCTCGGCATAGCGCTGTAAGTAGAGGTCGCGGCTGTAATCCCCGCCGGGCGGATTAAGGAAACGGGCATTGCCGAAGCGGAGGAAATCGTGATGGCGACGAAGAGAAATAAGCTTCTTCGTCCCCTGAAAAATCGTCTGATTGAAACCGGGTTGACCGGGAAAAACCATCATGGGGCGGCAAAAGGGATCGGCCCCGATGCCGTCGGCCCCGCGTTCTCGCGGATCCCACGGCACGCCCAAGCCCGTCTCCACGCCGTACTCCAGCAAGGGCACCCGCGGCGCCATGAGAATAAAGGCCAACGCACTGAGGTAAGCCTCGTCGCTCATCTCTGGATACAAGGTCCGCAGGCGCGGGAGGTCGTGGTTTTCCAGAAACAACATCCATGACGCCGCTTCGGCATAGGTGACTTTCTCCCGCGCGCTTTGCGGCGGAACCAGCACAGCACCGGGGTCGAGTAGTTTTTGCCAGATGGTCCGATCCGGCGGACGCGGCGTGAGCAAATGGCGGAGAACCCAGGGGCGCCCGTTCCAACTGTAATCTCCCGCAAAATAGCGGCGCACGGCAAAGCTGCTGTCGAAGTCGTACTGCGAGAAATACTGCGTCTGCCGGACAAAATCCAGACTCCGATCTGAGTTGTAACCGCCGTTCCAGTATTCGCCAAAGAGCGTGGCGTCGGCGTCGCGCAAGATGACATCATTTTCGAAGAGCTGCCAAAACTCGACCCCCACATGCTTGACCGCATCCACGCGAAAGCCGGAAATCTCCGCCCCACCGGGATTGATGTTCATCCAAAAATCCGCCACCCCTAGGAGGTACTTGCTGGTCGCCTCATTGGATTGATCCAAATCCGGCAAACCCGCAGCCAGGCAGCCGTGCTCCAATTGCCAAAGGGAAGGGTTGGTGAAATCGATCACGAAGTATTCGTGAAACCAACCGTGGTCGGCCGTCTGCACCGCTTCCCAGTCAAACCCGGCGATCAGCTTGTCCTTGTTGTAGACGCCAGCTTTGTCCGGCCAAACGCCAAGCGACATGGGGGAGGTCTGGTTGAGCGTGATGTCCAGCACGATGCCGATGTCCTTGTCTTGCGCGCTATCGAGCAAACGCCGCAGCGAACCGTACGGGTTTTCTGGCCCGTCTTTCGGATCGCGAAAATGCTCATCGATGGCGTACCAGTCACGAATCCAGTAGCCGTGATAACTGGTGATCAGCTTGGCGTAATCAGGCTGGGCAGGCTTGTCTTCCTTCGAACGCCGCAAGTAGAAATCCGCGTCCGGAAGACTCAAATACCCGTTGGCGTTGTCCATGATCGGCGTCAGCACTAATTCCGTCACGCCCAGCTCTTCCAGGTAGGCCAACTTCTGGTGGATTCCGGCCAAATCCCCTCCCCAATACAAGCCCATGTAGCTGCGGGTTGGATCAAAGATCATGGGCAACAAGGCGCGATTGAGCTCGTTGCGCAGGCGACGTTCTTGGGGATCTTTGGGGTTACCCGGGAAGGCAAAAGTCGGCACGTTATTGGCCGGGTTCCCGTCAAAAAAGCGGTCGACCATGATGTAGTAGACCACGTCATTATCGAAAGTACCGCGGGTCGGGCGTGGCATCGCTTGATAGCTGTAGACCGGGTCCTGCTTGTACTGCGCCAGCAGAGCCTCCGGCCCTCCGCTCAGGCAAGCGGCCAGCAAGACCAGAGAACAGAGAGAGCGCTTCATGACTTTCGCGCCTCCTCCAGTCTTTTGAGCAAGCGCTCGGCGTGCTCTTTGTTCATCTGAAAGTTTGGCAAGGTGGCCTTGACCTTGGGTCCCAACTGCTCCAACTGCTTCTTGTCCAATTCGCCATAAGCGTAGAACCATTGGACCTGACCATAA
>CAWUJC010000484.1:0-3022 GCA_963922355.1 uncultured bacterium
GTTCACTTCGTAAAGCCGGTCGCGAAGTTCGTTAAAATGGTCGACCTTCATACCGGTGAAGTCGGTCAACAGGACGAAGGGGCCCTGCCCGATCTTCTCCAAATAGGTCTTAACGATGATCTGTTTTTCGGGACGCATGTTCGTAAATCCGGTTCAGGTTTAAGCACTCAGGAACGGCGAGACGTCAATCCGGATGCCGGGAGAGAACGTGGCCGAGATGGTGCAGGTTTGGAGGTAGCGGCCCTTGGCGCTGCTGGGCTTCGCTTTGAGGATGGCGTCGATGACAGCCTTTCCGTTGTCGGCGAGCTGCTCTTCGCTGAAGGAGAGCTTGCCGCACGGGATGTGGATGTTGCCGGCGCGGTCCACCTTAAATTCGACGCGTCCGGCCTTGCAGGCCTTCACGGCGGTGGCGGTATCGTCGGTCACAGTGCCGGTCTTCGGGTTCGGCATGAGGCCACGCGGACCAAGCACCCGGCCCAGTTTGCGGACTTCGGCCATGGCGGCTGGGGTGGCCACGGCGACGTCAAAGTCCTGGAAGCCACCGGTGACCTTTTCGATCAGATCTTCGAAACCAACGAAGTCGGCTCCTGCTTCCTTGGCGGCGTCTGCGGCGGCACCCTGGGCAAAGACCAGGACGCGCACGTTCTTACCGGAACCGTGCGGAAGGCTCACGGTGCCACGGACCATCTGGTCACTCTGGCGGGGGTCAACGCCCAGCTTCATGGCCAAGTCAACCGTGGGGTTGGACTTGCCGGCGGGCAATTTCTTGAGCAGACCAACGGCGTCGGTCCAGGGGTAAGCCTTGTTGGCTTCCACCATGGCGGCGGCCTGCTGATAGCGTTTGCTGCGTGATTTTGGCATGTTTTTCTCCTTAGTGGTCAAGCGAGCACCGGGTGCTCTCCCACGGGTTGGGGTATCCGCCCCGGCGGCTCAAACTCGAAAGCCAAGCTGCCGTGCGGGAAAGTTGTCTTCTTGCTTAGTCGGTAATTTCGATCCCGCACTGGCGCGCGGTACCGGCAATGATCTTGAGGCCGGCTTCTTCGTCGCGGGCGTTGAGATCCTTGAATTTGGTCTTCACGATTTCCAGGGCCTGGGCGCGGGTGATTTTGGCCACCTTGGTGCGGTTCGGCTCCTTGGAGCCACTGGCGATGCCGGCGGCTTTCTTGAGCAGGACAGCCGCAGGAGGGCTCTTGGTGATGAAGGTAAAGCTCTTGTCTTTATAGACGGAGATGACGACCGGGAGGATGTCCCCGGACTGCTTCTGCGTGGCGGCGTTAAATTCCTTGCAGAAAGCCATGATGTTCACGCCGGCCTGACCGAGGGCCGGACCCACCGGCGGTGCCGGGTTGGCCTGGCCTGCGGGAATCTGCAAGCGGATGGTGCTGACGACTTCTTTTGCCATGATCGGATATGATTAGATTGGGATGGGCGGCAGTGCGGGTGATTCCGTCTTTGTGCCTTATTGGTTTTTCTCCACCTGCCAGTATTCCAGCTCGACCGGGGTGGAGCGGCCGAACATGCTGACCGAAACAAGGAGCTTGTTGGCCTCCTCGTCGATGTTTTCGATGATGCCTTCCTGGCTTTGGAACGGACCGTCGGCCACTTTCACCTTCTCGCCCAGCTTAAAGGCGACCTTCGGCATGACCTTGTCTTCGCGTTCGCGCATCTGGCCCAGCATGGCCTCGATTTCCGTCTTGGGCATGGGAACGGGCTGTTCGTGCCCGTCGGCCCAACCGATGACGCCGTTGGTCTCGCGCACGAAGTACCAGGAGCGTTCCTCCATGGTGTTGTCGTCGCGGTAAAGCGTCATGTTGACGAAAACGTAACCAGGATAGAGGCGGCGCTCGGTCTCGATCTTCTTGCCGCGCTTCACTTCGCTCACCCGCTCGGTCGGGATGACCACTTCGTGGATGAGTTCGGTCATTTCCTCCGCTTTGAGGCGCTTGTCGATGGAATCCTTAACCTTTTTCTCCTGCCCGGAAAGGACGTGCAGGGCAAACCACTGGCCTTGAGCCCGTTCCGCGACCGAGATCGGTTCCGCGGCGGCTTCTTCGGCCGTCTCTTCGCTCAAATCGAGATCTTCGTTCTCGAGGAGATCTTCCTCGGCGAGCGCTTTTGCGAGTTCAGGGTTGGGGTTTTCGTCTGACATAGGTCTAGGTTGCTTACTTACTCATGTGGGCTGGCTGCGAGGCCGCCCGGCTTCATCAAGCGCCGTAGCTGGTGATCGCGCCGACCACGTTGCGGAGAATCCAATCCCCAAAGGTGACGTAGCCACCCAGCAGGATGGAAGAGATGATGACCACCACGGTGGAATCGATCAGTTCTTTGTACCGGCGGAAGCCCGTCTGCTTCGGATCCCACGGCCAGCTCGCTTTCGTCAGCTCCAGCCACACTTCTTGAAGGAAGCGCGCAATGGGCTTGCGGAACGCAAGCACGACGCCAGCGGAAATACCGAGAAGGATATAGAGAATCAGGCTACTCCAGGTCCAGTCCATGATGTCTTGGTCTATCCCCGAGGGGGTTGGCAGCGGTTCAGGGCCTTGGCAGGGCAGGAGAGACTCGAACTCCCAACTTGCGGTTTTGGAGACCGCCGCTCTACCAATTGAACTACTGCCCTTTGGAAGGCACCCAGGCTCCGGCGTTTGGGGCCAGAACCTGGGTAACGATTCAGATTACGTAAGTTTGTTGCTTATTTAATGATGTCGGAAACCTTGCCGGCACCGACGGTGCGGCCGCCTTCACGCACGGCGAAGGTGGAGCCCTTCTCCATGGCGATCGGCTTGATCAGCTCGACTTCGATTTCCACGTTGTCGCCCGGCATGACCATTTCGACGCCCTCCTTGAGGGTGACGACGCCAGTCACGTCCGTCGTGCGGAAGTAGAACTGCGGACGGTACCCCTTAAAGAACGGGGTGGTGCGGCCGCCTTCTTCCTTGCTCAGCACGTACATCTGGGCCTTGAAGTTGGTGTGCGGAGTGATGGAACCCGGCTTGCAGAGGCCCTGGCCCCGCTCGCCGTCGTT
>CAWUJC010000485.1:0-3021 GCA_963922355.1 uncultured bacterium
TCGTAGTTTCATGGGTAAGGAAGAGACTACCACCTCGAGCAGGAAGAGGGACATGGACGTGGGCTCCTTTCTTTTGTATATTTTATCCCAATGGAGGCGGGGCATCTCTTGATTAAGAACAAGCAACGTTCTTACCGGGCGCAGATTTTGCATGCGACGCAGCGGACCATTGCGCCGATACACCGGCGGCGGTTACCTCATTCTCATGCCGTGTATCACCTGGCTCTGGTGAGGTCGGGGCGCGGGACTTTTGAGTTAGCGGGCGGAGTGCATGCGGTTGAGGTTGGTTCGCTGTTCATCGTATCCCCAGGTGAGTCTCACGCCTTTGAGCGTTTGGCGGGCGAGACGACTTGCTACGACGAAATTACGATTGTGCTGAATCAGGCCCGCGGCGAACCCCTGCGGCTTCCCTTTGCAGAAATGTTGCAGACCTGGTCGGGGCTGCGGCTGCGATTGCCAAAGTTCCCGGTTGCCTTGGAGAAGGGAGCAGCGGCGGCACTAGCTCCGATGATTCTCGAAGTTTCGAACCATCATCAGAGTGGCGGTTCACTGGGGTTGTTTCGAAGTCAGGTGGCTTTGGCTCAGCTCTTCACCCATTTGGTAGAGCTTTGGCAAGTGGAGCCAACGGAACCGGCTGACGGGTTTAGTCGAGCCAAGACCTATCTGGATTCGTGTTATCACACCTCGATTAGTTTGGATCAGCTCGCGGCCAAGGTGGGCTTTTCTTACAACTACCTCTCTCGTGGTTTTAAGGCGAAGTATGGCCAAACACCCATGCGCTACTTAAGGGAGAGAAGGCTCCAGGCGGCAGATGTCTTGCTGAAGAGTACCAGTTATTCGCTGGCGCAGGTCGCTGACCGCGTGGGGATCAGTGACGAGTTTTACTTGTCGAAACTCATGACGGCCCGCCACCGGATGGCACCTGGGCGCTGGCGTGCCCGAGGGTAAAGGTTGGTCGTCACGTTTTGGCGGCGTAGTCCCCGTTTGCAACGTGTTGCAGCCTTGGCTGGTTTCATTTACCTTGAGATAGGTGATGTTATTTGGATTGTCCCTGACCAGATTATCGCTCTGGTAATCGAAAGTGGGATGTCACCCATTTAGTTCTATGAAATCTCTTTCTCTTCTCTTATTTAGCGCCGTCCTTTTCATGTCGTACCCGCAGGCGGCGCCAGCCGAAGTCGTCATCAAGCAAGACTTTGAGCCAGACACGGTTCCCCAAGGAGAGAGTCCGAGGTTCTATGAATACGGCGATCATTTTATCGGGATAGCCGACAAAGAAGACTACCCCATTGCGGAAGGCGCAAGTAAACGTAGCGAGTCGGCGATCGTGATTACGGGGGGAGAGGATGAGCCCAATTCTTGGCAGCCAGCGGCTGACTTTCTGTTGCCGGAATTGGAAGGTGGGTACCTGAAAATTTCTTTCAAGATTCGGAACGGATCTCCCGAAACCGCGGATTGTCTTTTCCAGATTTGGGGAACGACGGATGCCGACAAAGAACAGCTTTACCAAAACTTGTGGTTTAATTCGAATTTTGTCCGGGCCAGTGGTACGGAGCAGTACATGTTCAAGTCGGTGACCTCAGGGGATAAAAGTGACTGGCATGAAGTCGAGTGGACGATTCCCATGCCCGGCACCGAGGATGTGGCTTCGCTGGAAGTTGACGGCGATACCCAAGGCGAGTTTGTCGAGTCGCCTCCGGAAGGCTTTGAGAAGCTCAACCGTTTTCGTTTCTTCTTACAGATGAACAAGGCGGCGGATGTGCAGTTTGCGATTGATGAAGTCAAGATTGAGCATCTCAAGAAGCGCAAGTAGTCGTGGCCCCGTTTTCGGGCAGCCTCTAGACAAGATCCTCTGGCTTAGCTTTTCTTGGGGGCCGTCCAGCCGTCGCGCCACTCGCCCTCCACGTGCATGAATTTCGGGAAGGGCGGGAGACCGCGCTCGTTCCGTTCAATTTGCGCACACAGCATGTCAACGGCGGCGCGAGCTTGGTGCTCTTGGTGGGAATTGATGCCGGCCCAATCGGCAACGTCTTCGCCAAGGTTGGTGTGGGCGATGGCGAAGTCCTTGGGGATCTCAAAGCCCGCTTCAAGGGCGGCTTCATAGATTTCGACTCCGTTCATGATGACGGCCTCGGGGCGAACGCGCTTGAGCCAGCGAACCAACTGTCGGCGGTCAAAGCCCGGTTGATTGTCGAAGAGCAAAGGCCAGATGCGATCTACCTTTTTGGTGAAGGCCTGGGAGTACAAGCTGCCTGCCAATAAGAGTCGAACGCCTTCCTGGAGAATGAAGGAACTGTCATCCGTTTCGCCCTTGTTAAAGGCCTGCATTTGCTTTTCCGCGTCGGAATTGAGCAAGTACATGCCACTGGCGAAGGCGATGCGTCGATAACCCAGTGCGCGCAAACGGTCATAAGCCATTTGGACATTTTTCCGGCCAGAGACGCCGCAGCGGTGCCAGTCGAGCTGGCCCAGCTGACGGTCGCGTAGGCAAACAACGGCGTAGCCGTCCCAGTCGAAGCCGCCGTCCATGAGCCGGTCGACCGGGCCTGGGATGAGGAAGCCTTGGACATAGCGTGAGTGAGCAATTTGGTGAATGCGCTTGCTGGTTAAGCCGGGCTCCATCGTCCAGATTTCTTCAAAGCCATAGCCCAGCTCATGCGCGCGTGTCTTGGCATTGTCGATCAGCTCTCTGGTGTAGGGTTGGCTGTGCCAAAAATCTTTACTGGGATGGGTGTTGAGCCAACAGATATTGGCGATGAGTTCTTCTCGCGGACGGCGTTGCTTGTGGGCTGCCATCAAGCTGTTGATCATCGGATTAGGGCGGTAGCCCATTTCCTTGGCTAACTGCTGGATGGTTGTCCTCGTGGCTTGGTTCACGCGAGGATCATCGCGGAGGGCTCGGCTTACCGTAGCGAGAGAAAATTTGGTGCGAGCCGTGATGTCTCGCAAAGTGACTTGGCTAAAATGCGGGGTGTCAGACATGGAGTGAAGGTTTGTCCGGACGGTGGTAAATCTGTCATT
>CAWUJC010000486.1:0-3017 GCA_963922355.1 uncultured bacterium
ACGACCATCTCGATCTTCATCGTGCAGTGTTCCTGGGTGGAGCCCCAGCGCCAGGTATTACGCAACCAAATGGTGGGCAAGACGTGCAGCGGCGCAGCCTCAGGTCCGCGATTCGCCACCGTGACCTTGATCAGAATATCTTCAGCCGAGGCTTTGGCGTATTCTGCGATGACGTCGAAGTACTTACTATCTTGAAAGACCCCGGTGTCGGCCAATTCAAACTCCGGGTCTTCCAATCCACGACGTGCGTTTTCCTCTACCAAACGGCTGTAGGGAAACTCAGCCTGCGGATACTTGTAGAGGCTCTTGAGGTAGCTGTGCGTCGGCGTCGACTCCAGATAGTAGTAGCATTCCTTCGCGTCCTCGCCGTGATTACCTTCGGGGCCGGTCAGGCCGAAGAGACGCTCTTTGAGGATCGGGTCGCGCTCGTTCCAAAGCGCCAGCGCAAAACAGATGCGGCATTGCCGGTCCGTGAGGCCAAGCAGACCGTCCTCGCCCCAGCGATAGGTGCGGCTGCGCGCATCTTCGTGAGGGAAATACCCCCAGCTATCACCCTCGGCACTGTAGTCTTCGCGTACCGTGGACCACTGACGTTCGGACAGGTACGGCCCCCAGCGCTTCCAATCGTGTTCGGGAATACGGTCGCGCGGCAGTAAGTCCGCGTTGTGGGCTTCGAGATCGAGCCGCTTTTGTTCGGCCGTGGTGGCGGGTAGAGTGGATGAAGTCACGATGATATCCTTTGCTAGCTCGACTTTATTGTAAGGGTCAATCGTTAATGAAGTGGGGGCGAGCTAGCTTTCTTGGAGCGAAATTGTTCTGCGATCTAGAAGGACCTCGCTAGTTTGCGCCTCCTGCAAACTGCTAACATCCAACTCTTTCCAGGGTAGTAAAACAGAGTCTTGGTAGACGTTTGAATTGGCCACGTAGATGCTGGTTGCGTCACTCCCAATCATGGCTTGCTTTATCTGGATATCATTGGGCGTGAGGTAATCCGTCACCACCATCTCTTCATCAGAAAGTTTGAGCTCACGACGAAACTGGCAAGAACTCTGGGCCTTACCTGTTATGAAGAGGTTCTGAATAATGGATCTGAGTAAGTTTGGAGAAAGTCGTGCCAAGGTGAGATTCAAGAGGCGAAAAACTATTTGCCTGAGCGGACTTGAATAGGCCACTCGGCGACGATTCATTGAACCTGCAACGGACAGAGTCGAGGTCTCAAGGTCAACCTTGATTTGGTAGTCGTCGACGTGGTGAGAGACAAAGACCTCATCCTGCTTGGTCCTGATCATAAGGCCGGTATCGCTAGCCTGGCAGCCCTGGAGGACATAGGCCTTAAAGACGCCGCCTTTGGCCAGCGAGACGATGATATGCGATTTATCTGTGCGTTGGCTGTAGAGTTTTGCCCCGGGAAACCACTTCGTGCCTGTCATGGGTTGAGGCGCGTCATTTATGTCGCTACTGCGGGGCCTCCAATCAAGCCAGGCGTGCATCCAATCATAGACGTAATGCCCGCACATCCGGTTGTCGTCGTTATAGTACCGCGTACGATTCGGTAATGACTTGCTTAAGTATATTTGAGCAATCCAATGCGCTTCGGGAACCCGTTCGGCAAAGACTTCAAATCCATGAGGGTAAAAGTGATAGGTGTTGCGGCTTCCGTATTCTCCGCCGTACGAGCCGTCGGGATGCATAAAGTTGGCTGCAAACTCAATGGCAAGGGTGATGGGTTGGCAAAGCGATTCATCCTTGGACTTCTGGTAGAGTTTAGACAAAAACGAAATGGAACAACTGTGGTAGCCTGGATCAGCCCCTTCGTATTCTTGAAACCAGCCTTCTTCATGTTGCCAGGAAAGTGTCAGATCACGGAACGCGTTGGAGCCTTTTAAGAACTTATCTTCCCCGGTCAGGAGAAAGATATTGTAGAGCGCGAGGGCCGCGAAGGCTTGATGATTGGCCAGTTGACCAGTTTCGTTATGGTGCAAAAGCCAATCTCCACGCAATCGAAAGAAGTCAAGATATCTCTCCTCGGACAAATCGAGAACCAAATAGGACTCGGTCATGGCATAGGTAGAAAAGACGTGGGCTCCAAGGGCTTTTTCGAATGGATAATAATCATCACAAGAGCCGTCCGAATGAGTGGCTTTGATGGCAAAGTGGATTGCAGCCTCCGAAAGTTCTTTTACTCTCAATGACTGATAGTAGGGATTATTCGGAAACGGCTGGGAATAAGCCAAGGCCAAAGGCAGCCCAAACTCCTGGTTCATCGCACAGGGAAAATCGACCGTTCGGTAATGCCAATATTCACGATCAAAGCAGCCATATGTAGGAGATAAACGGTTCTTGTCTACCATCAAGATAAGGCGGGGCAGTTGGCGAATCGCCTCGTAGCTATACCAATCCCGCTGGCCGATCTGCGGCTGAGGAAATCTAGTCATTAATCGGAAGTAGCAGGTTTTTGCGCAAAAACCAACTGATTGACGTAGGTGGCTTCCGTCAACGGAATCATCCCAACGAGACGGTCCAAGCGATCAGCAAACTCAACATTCACTGGGATTTTTAAGTACGGCAGGCTAGTTACAGGAACCCACATAAATGGACGACACCGAATCTCCTGAAATCCTGCTGCCTTAAGCAAACGGCAGAGCTCCTTTGTCTTAAGCGATTGGGCATGAAACTCATCTTTCACTAATCCAAACTTGCCTGCAATTTTGTCCCATACCGGATGCGGACAAGAAAGTACAATCACCCCCCCCGGCTTGAGAACGCGATACGCCTCCTGTACTGCTGCAAAGGGTTTGTCTAAGTGTTCGAGAACCGCAAGCAGCGTGGCTAGGTGGTAATAATTGTCTGTGATCGTTTCGGGAAGAGCCGTAACATCACCCTGCCGTAACTTTAGATTGGCAACTGATGTATCCGCCTTTTCAAGAAGTGACGTAGCGTATTCGACGCCATCGTAAACAGCCTTTCCACCAAATAGATTACGGATTTCCAACAAAGTGGCACCTTCGGCACAGCCC
>CAWUJC010000487.1:0-3012 GCA_963922355.1 uncultured bacterium
TAAAGAGCTACACTAACTTGGCATGAGGAGATGGAAAGGATCAATCCCGCATCTTCCTCCATTTCACCTGTCGTTTAGGTTAACCGCAGGCCTTTTTGTCGGAACTGGTGAAGCTGGTCTTTGGTGGGCCAGGAATGATAGGGCGTTCGCGGTTGACTTACTTGCGGCTGGGGGCTCGGGCGGGCTGGTTCTTGGAGCCAGCGGGCAAAAAGTTCCGCCGCAGCTTCGGCGGCTTGGATCAGGGCTTCACGGTGAGTGGTGACCTGATGAGGGAACGTGGTTTGGTCGAGGATGGGCCCTTCGTCAATGGCGAGATTCACTTGATGAAGCGTGACGCCAAGCTCGGGGTTGCCGTCGAGCATTTGCTGGAAGAGGGGGTCCACGCCTCGATACTCAGGCAGCGGAGACGGATGGAGGTTCAGGGTTTCGAAGGAAGCCTGCAGGAAATTGGGCTGGAAAATCTGATCGCAATAATGGCTGACGACGTGCGTCACGCCTTTCGCTTCCAAAGCTTGAATGGTCCTCGCTTGGCTGAAGTTGCCGGAGGGGATGACCTCGACGCGGTGCTGGCGAAGGAGTTGCGCCAGGCTTGGGATCTCGGCCGAAAGGCCCTGCCGTTGCTGGAGGGAAAGGGAAAGAACGTAGGCAAGGTAACCCGGCCCGCTCCGGCGGAAGATGGTGGAAAGGCGGCGCAGGATTTTGCCCGGGGTGCGGCCCAGGACAAGATTGGAGGAGAGAAGAACGGGGGGCTCGTCTGGAAGAAGCGGAAACACCCGATTCCAAAAAACGAGGTTGGGTAGGGCTTCTACCCCAGCAAAGGCGATTTTCATGGTTGATCCCACCGTCCTACTAGCCATGGAAGGCTTCCGGCGGTTTGGGTGGTTCCCAGGAAAGCTCGGTCGCGCCGTACTGGAGGAGGACCTGCGAGAGCTCTGGCAGCACGCCGCGCTTGGCGGGTTCAATTTGGCGGCGCAGGTTCTTCGCCTCTTCCATCCGGCGGAGCATGATTTCTTCGATGGTCATCTTACTGCGCTTCTCGTAGAGGTGATCCCAATCCAGGGCTTTGTTGCCCGGTTTAGAGAGCGGCGGCACGGAGGGGAAAACAGCCCAAAGGAGGCAGCAGGGGTCATGCGCCACGAGGGAATCAATCTGGCCGCGGGTTGGCAGGCGTAGGGCAAAGCCGACTAGGGCATCGCGGTCTTGCTGGATGAGGTCGCAGAGAAAATTGGAGCGATGGACGTCGCGCAGGGCCGTGGCCCAAGGCGGGTAAAAAGGGTGGGCTTGTTCGCGGCTCGCGTAGTAAATCTTTTCCGGGTGGAAGGGCTCGGGGTGGAAGAGCACGTTCGGCAGGCGATTCAGCGCCTCGGCCATGGGGCTTAGCTGAAAGTCTTCCGGTAGCAGGAGGGCGAAATAGGTGCAGCGGTTCCATTGCATGTCGCCCCAGTAATGGCTGCCAGGCAGGCCCATGATGCGGCGGTTGGGGATGCCAAATTCCTGCAGCTCAAGGAAGGCGCGGTATTTTTTGAGGTTGCGCTGGATCGGGCTCTGGGGCGGAGCTTCGTTTTCCCGCTCGGCGCAGAGGCGGTCGAGCCGATCGCGCAGCTTGGTATCGCTGACGCTGATCTTGCGAGTGAAGAACTGCGGTTGGCTTTGCAGGTAATCGAAGCGGTCGATGAACCAGACGATGGGCGTGCCGCGTTTGGAAAAAATGTAAAAGGTCAGGCTGTTGCCTGAGATTTTTTCCGGCGGTACGGCGTCGTAGACCAAGGACTGGAAAACGATTTCGTCCGGGATCCAGCAATCACGGAAGAAGTCGGTGACTTGCGGGTCCTGGAGGCGTTGCGTCACTTTTTCGAGCGTGTTCCAGGAGAGGGTCCACCACTGGGCGCCGAGGCGCGGAGTGACGTTCGCCGGGACTTTTTTCTTCCACTTGAAGAAGCGCTGGGTCTTCCAGTACGCGCCGAAGAGCTTGCGATGTTTGCGCCAGTTGATGTGGTGGCGATAGAGGTAGCGCTCCCGGGCCATGCCTTTGGGCGCCCAGTGGTCAGGTTCCTCGCTTTCAATGTGCTCTATGCCGGGGGACTCATCAAGGAAGCGGCGGAGCTGGGAGAGCGGTCGGAGCGGGTAGTCGTGCCCGCTGAGGAGGGTGACGTGGTCGATCGGGTGCGTCTGGCGGACTTTAGCCAGGGTCTCAATGCCGGCGAGGGTGGCACCGACGATGCTCCACTCGCCCCATTCCACGCGCTGGCGCTCAGAGGTGAGAAAGACGCGGTCGGGGTTGTCGCCTTCCAGGAGGCCCTGAAATTCTTCGATCACGGCGTCGGGAGTTTTAGCATCCCAATGCACGGCGATGATCCCGCCCTGGCTGGCAATCCGGTTGGCCAGCCGGGCCGCGTTGGCCGGTTGGTCATGCACCAAGAGAATGAAGCCTAAACCTGTGACCATAATGCTAGAACCAGGATCCGACGTTCATCAGCCCCAGGTCGACCAGTTGTTCCCAGTTCTGGTATTCCACCGAGCCGGGGCACCAGAGAGGGGTCTGGTCTTCCAGACCTTGCTGATATTTTTTGTATTCCCGCGAGCCAGCGTAGTGCTCGCCGCGTTGGATTTCCTCGGCCACCTTTTCTTGGAAAAGGGAGAGATACTTGAAGTGGAGCAGGCAGCCCGTTGGAGCGAGGGAGCCATCTTTGTAATGTGCGCGGTTGAGGCGCATGGGGGAAAGGCTGTGGGTGGAGCTGACGTAATAATAGTACGGCTTCCAGCGGACCAAAGTCGTCTTGTTAAGCGAGGGGGCTTGGTACGGATTGTCCGTAAAATAGAGGCGGCGGCGAACCCCTCCTTGCACCCAGCAATCTTTGTGGCGCTTGTTTTGCTGTTGATCATAGCCGGTGGGGTCAAACCAGCGGCAGACTTCGAGCGGGTCTTGGCCTTTGCGGTAATGGGCTTCGCTGACGGGTACCTGGCTGTACATGTCGAGCATGATGCTGAAGAAGCTGTCGCGCCGCTCTTCTT
>CAWUJC010000488.1:0-3011 GCA_963922355.1 uncultured bacterium
GGCCACGATGTTTTCGCTGCGGCGAGCTTGCTGCTCCTTGCGCTCGACGCGCTGGGCCCAGAGTTCGAGCAAGCGGGGGTCCTTCTTTTTGCGCAGTTCGGGGAAGACCGCTTTGTCCAGGATGCCATCGATGTTGCCGGGGGTTTCCTCCCAGTTCTTGAGGCCCTTCATGTGCTCCTCGAGCTGGTACTCTTTCACAAACGGGCTATCGGCGAGCTTCATTTTCATTAAGGCACGCAGGTTTTTGGGGGTGATTTGGTTTTTGAAGAAGCTCTGGCGGATCTTCTTTTCGCCCGCTTCTCGCTTGCTCATCGGCTTCTCAAGTTCGGCGACTTCGCTATCCCATTTGGTGGTTTCCTGAAGGTACTCCAGTAATTCGGGCAGGAGCTCTTCGCGCTGCTTGGCTTGGTCGCGGGCCTGAATCAAATCCATGGTCAGCACGAGATATTGGAGGTGAAGACGGACCGCATCCTCGAACATATTGTCGTCATGTAAGTCCTTATGGATTTCTTTCCAGCGGTTGTACTCCTCTTTGTCGTCGTTGTGGTGCTCGTAGCGGTAGGCCTTCTGGTAGGCGCGCACGGCGGCGCTGGAGGATTGGATGAGCTTGTTCAGATCGCGCTGTTTGCTTTGGATGGCCGAGGCGACCTTCTGGTTGCGGTCGTCTTGGAGCCGTTCCAGTCGCTGGAGGAGGGCGCTAAAATCAGGAGAGTCTTGCGCAGCCAGGGAAAGCGCGCTGGCTTGGCAAAGGATCAAGCTGAGCCCCAGCTGGCGAAGAAGCGGGAAGTCCATATCGCCACTATGGCACTGTAAACAACAGCCTGCCAAGTGTATTGCTAGCTTCTAGCTTCGCTCCCGTTGACAGTACCTCGGAGAAAGGCTTACTTTAGAAGCGTGGAACAAGTAACTGAACCCATCGTCACCCTCACCGAAAACGCCGCCAAGCAAATTGGCAACATGCTGGGCGGGCAAACGGCCGATAAGGGCCTGCGCATCTTCATTGATGCTGGAGGCTGCTCCGGCATGAACTATGAGATGGAGCTGGGCGAAGCCAAGTCGGGCGATACCACCTCCGAGCAATTTGGGGTGAAGGTCTTTGTCGATGAGTTGGGCTCCACCTATCTCAAGGGCAGTGTGATCGATTATTCCGACAGCTTGACCGCGACAGGCTTCCAGATTCGTAACCCCAACGCAAAAAGCACTTGCGGTTGCGGCAAATCCTTTGAAGCCTAGGAGGTAGTCGTCTTTAGCGCTGCGGGCTGTCTGTTCAGCTTGGCAGGTAGGAGGCTCAGGAAGAATCGTCCATGCACCCCTTTTTGTTTGGCTTCTGGGTTTGCTTTGGGCCGCAATTGGTTTTGCTTTTCATCCTCAGCTGGTCCTCCGAGTTGCAAGATTCTGGGTACTTGGGAGGTTCCTTTTTCTTCTGGCTCTACGTGGCCATGATCGTGCTCCCGGCGCTGGGCTTGGCGTTGATTATTTTTCTGACGAAAGGCCAGATGGGCTATGAATTTCGCGGTCGCAGCGGGATCAAACAGCTACGCGGCGCGCTGATCGGCACGATAGGGAGTTATCTCCTCTTGGCTTGTGTCGTCTACGCCGAAGAACTCCGCGAAACGACCAAGATTGATGCGCTCAAGTCGGCTGATCCGGAGGAATTTGAGCCCGCTCCGTTGTATACGCGCTAGCCTTTATTTTTGAACTCGATCGACTCCAGGATGCTCGCGAGCTGCTTCTCGAACTCCTTCACGCTGTTGCGTGTTCCGTAGTAGAGAAAGAGGAACTTACGTTGGTCTGGCGATTGGAAGAAGGCGGCTTTCACCAGCATCGGCGTGGCGCTGCCGCGCATCCGACCGGTGCCGTTAACGATGAGGAACGTGTTGTCGCCGACCTTAAGCGTCTGCTGGTTATCGACGTGCAGATTGTTGATCGACCCGGCCACCTGCATGGCCGCATCGCGCGACAGTTCCTCGACTGATTTCTTGCGGGAGAGTTCTTCCAGCGTCAGCCAGAGCATGCCGGAGGGCGGCTGGGCGCGCACCTGGCTTTTCTCCGGTTTCACCGTCCAGTCGGAGGGGTAGCTCAAACTCAGAGCGGGATTGGTGATGGGAAAGAAGACCTTCTCTTGCGCCGAAGCCATGATAACGCCGCCCAGAAGCAAGGCGAGCGACATCGACAGAGCCAGAGAGAAACGAGTTCGTTGGGCGATGGAAAAGAAGAACAAGCGCATGGCAGTACAGTAACGGGTCACGACATGGGTGCAAGTGGCAGAAGGACTTAGGTGGATAAAATAAGAGCGCCGGACCCACTTGCGCGGGCCCGACGCTCCACTCTCACCTACTCTTCGCACTCTCTACTCAAGAGAACTGTTGGGCAGACACGCGGTGCGAGGCCTTCCGGAGGCGCGGGTCAGCAGGAAAATTTTCTGACTCATTGCGGGGTTGGGTTGGCGGGCTCTTGTAGGTCAGATTGAACAAACTACAAGATATAGGATTGTCGAAAGATGCTTACCATCTAGATGAGTGCCTTGGCAATCCTATGACCACAAAATATGGGATTGCCGTCCTGAGATGTCAATCTTTTCGTCAAGAATTAATTCGCAGAAAATTACGTAGAATCGCCCGCCCTTTTACCGTAACCTCTCCGTTTCCCACTCATGCCGATTTTAACCACCAGCGTCGACGGTCTACGCCTGCCCAATCCGTTCGTGATTGCCTCCGGTCCTCCGGGGACCAATCTGAACGTGATCCGCAAGGCCTTTGCCGAAGGCTGGGGTGCGGTGGTGGCCAAGACGGTGAGCCTCGACCACGCGGCTATCCGCAACGTCACCCCTCGCTATGGCCAGCTTCGAGCCGAGAGCGGCGAGGTGATGGGGTGGGAGAACATCGAGCTGATTAGCGACCGACCCTTTGCGACTTGGCTGGACGAGTTTAGGCAGGCGAAAGAAGAGTACCCGGACCGGGTGCTCATCGCTTCCGTGATGGAAGAGTACAACCGCGATGCCTGGCACGAAG
>CAWUJC010000489.1:0-3010 GCA_963922355.1 uncultured bacterium
CAGTAGGCGGCTTTTCATAACTCTCTGGTACTACTCAGTTTTCCTTAACTTTTAACGGGACGACGATAGTAAGGCAATAGGAGGACGGCAAGACTTTTTAAGCAAAAAGTGCAAAATCTCTGACGCCGTCTTATGCCCAGAGATTGACACTGGAAACGTGCCCCTCTTGGTTGACCGCCCTCATGAGTAAGCAATTTCAGGTATTGGCCGCCGACAAAGTAAGCGAAAAGGGTCTTAATGTTTTTGAGCAGGACGATTTGTTCACAATTGATGCCAAGCAGGGTCTCAAAGAGCCTGAGCTGATCGAACAAATCAAAGGCGTGGATGGCCTGATCGTCCGCAGCGCCACGAAAGTCACCCGTGCTGCGATTGAAGCCGCCGACCAGCTCAAGGTGATTGGCCGAGCTGGTGTTGGCGTTGACAACGTGGACGTGGAAGCCGCCACCGAGCGCGGCATCATTGTGATGAACACCCCGGGCGGAAACACCATCTCCACCGCCGAACATACGTTTTCGCTCATGATGGCGCTAGCTCGCCAGATTCCCCAGGCGCACGCCACGATGGTGGACGGCGCGTGGGCTCGGAAAAAGTTCAATGGCACCGAGTTGCTCGACAAGACCCTCGGCATCGCTGGCATGGGTCGCATTGGTTCGGAAGTGGCCCGCCGGGCGATTGCTTTCGGCATGCGGGTTGTCGTCTTTGACCCCTATCTGGCAGTCAGCCGCGCCAAAGCCTTACAGGTGGAGTTAATCGATAATTTGGAGGACATGCTGCCCCAGATCGACTTCCTCACGCTCCACATGCCGCTGACGAAGGACACCGAAGGCATCATGAACGCCGAGCGCTTTGCCATGTGCAAGAAGGGCTTACGCTTGGTCAACTGCGCCCGCGGTGCTCTGATCAACGAGGAAGACCTCCTCGCTGCCCTGGAAAGCGGGCAACTGGCCGGAGCCGGGCTGGACGTCTTCTCCAGCGAGCCCTTGCCGGAGGATCACCCGCTGCGGAAGGCGCCGAACGTCGTCCTAACCCCGCACTTGGCAGCTTCGACCGAAGAAGCCCAGGAAAACGTCGGGATTGAGATCGCCGAGCAGATCATGGATTTCCTCAAAACCGGGAGCGTACGCAATGCCGTCAACGTGCCGAACGTGGATGCTCGCACCCTGGCGGAGCTACAGCCTTACCTCGAACTTGGCTGCAAGCTGGGGCGCATTGCCTCGCAGCTGGCGCCGAAGCGGATTGATAGCCTGGAAGTGGCTTACAACGGCAAGGCGACACAGCTCAACACGGTGCCGATTACCCGCGCCGTGCTCCGCGGTCTGCTTGAAGCCGCCGGCGGTGAGTCGGTGAACGAGGTGAACGCGCCGAAGATCGCCCGCCGCTTGGGGATCAACTACAACGAAGTCAAAACCAGCGAACCGGCCGAGTTTCAGGAACTCATCACCGTCAAGGTGACCGCCGGCGAAAGCACCCACAGTGTGGCAGCCACGCTCTTTGCTCAACGCCCGCGTTTGGTCAGCCTCGAAGGTTTCAGCGTCGAAGCCGAGCCCTCGGGCGTGCTCTTCATCATGGAGAATCAAGACACCCCGGGCATTGTTGGTTGGCTGGGCACTTTCCTGGGTAAACACGAGATCAACATCGCGGGCATGACGTTAGCGCGCTCCAAGCCGGGATGCCTGGCCTTAAGCGTCCTCAACCTCGATAGCCGTCCCGATGACGCCATCCTGCAGGAGTTGCAGGCGCACGAGAACATCGAGAGCGTCAAAGTGGTGGAGCTGTAGCCCGTCATTTTGCCAGCTGGACTGGCCCTAATTTCTGATGAGCTTGGACCTGAAAACCGCCCGCCGCGAACGCGTCCTTGGCGTCACCGGTGGGGTAGGGTGCGGAAAGTCCAGCTTCGGGAGAATCCTCGAGGAGAAGGGCTGGAGGGTGCTGGATACCGATGATGTGGCGAGAGATTTGATGATGCCCGGTCGGGAAAACTGGCAAAATATGATTGACGGGTTTGGCCCTTCTATCCTAAATGAGGACCAGTCAATCAACCGGCGCCTGCTTGGTGACTTGGTCTTCGGCGATCCCGCCGCTCGGCAAAAACTTAACGAGCTGACCCACCCTTCGATCCGCGCCGCTTGGACTTCGCAGCGAGACGATATCCTCTCCCGGCACCCTGACGCTTGCGTCGCCGTCATCATCCCGCTGCTCTTCGAAGTTGGCCTCCATACCGAGTTCGAACGCATCGCCTGCGTGGGATGCACCCCAAAGACCCAATGGCAGAGGCTTAAGACCCGAAATTGGTCGGATGATCACATCCGGCAACGCATCGAGAGCCAACTGCCCCTAGCAGAGAAAATGCAACTGAGTCATACCGTTTTCTGGAACGAAGGTTCCCTCGAGCGCTTGGGCGCTCAATGCGAGCTCCTGGCCGCCACGTTTACGCGGCTAGCCAGCTGATCTGTTCACCCCCAACCCATCCACATGAAATCACGCCAGTCGAGGTCGCGGTTTAAGAACCGCGGACGCCGCCCGTTTAACAAGAAGCACCATGGAGGCGGCGGAAAGCGCTCCGAATTTTTCCCGCCCAATGAGGTGGAGATGGAGGCATCCTTGCCCCTAGAAGTCCTCTGCCATTATTACGAGCAGCAGAACGGCACCAATGGTCAAGCGCCCGTCAACGGAGAAGCCCCGTCCGAAGAACCCACGGAGAAGCCCAAGGCGAAGAAAACCACCCGGGGCCGCAAGAAAGCCGCCGAGGCTGAAGCGGAAACACTGGATGCTGAGGTGGCGGAAGGCGCCGAAGAGACGAAGCCCAAGCGCGGTCGCCCGAAGAAGACCGCAGCTGCCAAGGCGAAAGAAGGCGAATTACCTTTAGAGGAAGCCGGTGAAGCGCCGGTGGATGCTGCGCAAGATCCAGACGCCGAAGGCGAAGAAGCTCTGGAGCAGGCTGAGCCAGAGCCCAAGCCGTTGGTGCCGCCTCCGCCCGGCCCGAATCTTTTTCTCAAGGATTTGCTCGTCT
>CAWUJC010000490.1:0-3008 GCA_963922355.1 uncultured bacterium
TTTCGTCTTCGTACGGATAGCCGATGTGCATGAGGACGAACTTGGCTTGCGGATCCGCCTTGCGCAGGGGGGCGAGGTGACCGGGGCGGATAAAGTCGGGCCGCATGTGGAAGTTGCCCGCGTAGTAGCCCGTGTGGATTTTGATCGGCAGTTGGTGCTCCAGGCTATGCTCGATAATCCGGCTCCAGACCCAGTCGCCCAGCCTGAGCTTGGCCTCTACGGAGGCCTCGTGGCCGTGCTGAAGATTTTCCTCCAGCGCTTGGGCGGCCTCGGCGTCGGTGCGTGGTTGCCAGCGCAGAGTCCGGAGATAGGCGTGCGGCAATTTCGTCGCGATGGCGATCGGCCCCATGTGCTCGTAAATAGCCGCAAGCACGGCGCTCAGGTCGTCGAGCGTCTGAACCTCGCCGGGAAAGATAGCGTCAAGATGGGGCTGCCAGCGGGGATCAAGTTCGCGCAGACCCTGGACAAAACCGTTGCAGAGGAAGCCGAGCTGGATGTCATAGAGAAAGAACTCGCGGTCTTCACTGTCGGGCGGCATGACAGGGCTAAACGCGTCGATCTGGGTGTGGTCGAGCCTGGCCGTGTCGGCTAAAAGCTTGCGCCGCATCCCCGGCTGCCAGGCGGCGCTGAGTTTCTCTTGCGCTGTTTGAAGCGACTGGAGGGAGAAGTCCTCCACCTCAAAGAGCTCCGCCAGCATCAGCCGTTGCGCTTCGCCGTAGGAGGTGTGGCGAGCGAGCTGCATCGCGGGCGCCAAGCGGGCGTACCGGGCCTCCAAGCTGGGGCCGGTTTCTTGGGCGACAAGGCCGAGATCGATCCCCCACTGATGATGCGGTAAGGTGGGATCAGCCGTCAGAAGATCGCCGGCGAAGTAGTTGTCCACGATCAGGTCGAGGATGTCAGGGGATTGTTCAAGCAGCCATTCGTTGGTGCTTTGGTGCTCGTGGGTGTTCACGAGGGGGGCGGTGGCGATGAAGTGGGCAAGGTCAGTCATGAGCGAGGGAAAGTCTCAAGCTTGGCGTTAGGGGGCGTCGCGATCCAAGGGCAAAGATAACTAGAGTGTCTAAACGTTGCGTTGGATAGAAGGGCTAAGCAGGTTTTCGTCACCAAAATGTAACCTGACGCCGAGGTGAGACGATGACGCAAAGGTGGAGATAGACCTATTAGCGATACTTTTGAGGTAACTATTCTTCTAATAAGAGGTTAGAACGATCGGACGGAAGCTAGATGTTACAGATGTAAATATAGGTTCCTTTTATCGTGTTTGTGATCTTTTCCTCATCAGGAACAAAGCCCTTGCGCTTGAGGAGAAGAAACAACTATAGCTAAGTCCCGTGCAGAGCAAATCGACATGGGTGAAGCAGCTTGTGACCGCCTTTCTGGTGGTGGTTGTTTGTTTGGCTCTGCAGGTCCCGGCGAAGGCCACGATCCTCATTTACGAGGAAGACTTTAACACGGACGGTTTGGGTTCGCGCTACTCGGCGGTTGGTTCCGGTAGTTCCGGCAACGCCTTTTGGGAACTTGGCGTGGGCAACACGTCTGCCTTGAGTGGCTTTGAAGGGGCCAACTATTGGGGCGGGGCTAATCTGGATGTTAACTTTGGCGGAACTAGCCAGCTGCCCCGCACGGTCACCTTGCCGCTGGATTCCCTGGACGTTTCGCTCTACACCAACCTCACCGTCACGCTCTTAGTGGCAGCGTCGACTGGCGAGTGGGAATCGACCCAGCCCGACTACCTCCGGATTTACGCTGTCGATGCCGACTCTGCGGATGAAGAACTCCTGGAAGCCTTCCTCCCGACCGGGACGAATGCTTCTAATCTCCAAGCCACGGTCCAGAGCAGTACGACGCTGGGCACGACCTTTCAGGAAATTACCCTCAGCATCAGTTCGCTGGTCGATCTCAACAATCTGTTCCTTCGCTTTGAAGGCGGCTCCACCAGCAACCGCGAGGTCATGGGCTTTGACCGCGTTCGCATCAGTGGCGACTTGATTCCTGAGCCCACTTCCGCCGCCTTACTTCTTGGTGCCGGGTTACTCCTCTTCCGTTTGCGTCGGCGAGCTTAAGTGGTTGAACGGGGAAGGATTCCCTACTTGCTCGGCCCAATTGCGCTTGGCGGGTGCCTCTTCTTTCGACAAGCTGAGCGGGTGAGCCTCAAGTTGTGTCCCGACTACGATACGCGCTTTGTCCGCGATCGGCCGCTTTGGTGGTTCGTGGCCATCTTCGCTTTTCACGCCTTGTCCTATCTCCTCGTCTCGTTGTACGGGTTGTCCCTTGTTCCCCAATTTTATACGGAAGAAGAATTGAAGCTCTTTGGGAGCACAGTCTACCTGATGTATGGCCTCGTACTCGGCTTTAATCTCTTCAACTTCCTGTTGGTTTGGCTCCTTCTGCAGCCCTGGAAGCTGACGTGGCATGTCATCAACGTCATCTTTTGCGTGATGCTGCTTGCTGGAGGCGTGGCTTTCATGACGCTCCTGCAATCACCCGAGCAACGAGAGCTTTTTCAGCTGAACTCCGGCATCCGTGTGGAGGAGCCCGAAGGATGGTTGGATTTGCTCTTAGGATTTCTATTTTGGATGAGTTTCATCATCACCTTTCTCTGGTGGTGGCGGCGGCGCGTGATGTATGGCGTCACTTGGTGGTTGCCGAAGAATCAACAACCCGAGGCCGCGACAGGATAGGTGATGATCAAACTTTGTCCTGACTACGATACGCGCTTTGTCCGCGACCGACCGCTTTGGATGTTCTTTGGTTTGGTCGTTGTTGATCTCATCGCTTCAATTCCCCATTTTAGACAGCAGCTCTATTTTTTTTATTCTAGTTTAGCCCATACAGGCGAGCTGTCTTTAGTGTTGCTGCAAACACCCTCTGGGTTTGCTTACATGGCTCTCCTTAGCTTTGTGCTTGTTCTGGTCTTTCTGTCGTTTGTCCAACCCGTCTTGGTGCTTACTCCATGGTCGGTGAGTTGGCTTTTAGCTTTGTTTTATGTGCTGATTTGCTGGTTGATA